>JAUWDC010000181.1 GCA_030608985.1 Desulfobia sp.
GTGGCTGAAATGAACTGGCGCCGGGCTTTGCAGGAGACCCATAGAGCCCGACAGCAGTATATACAGTCCTCTTTTTTTGCCGGCCGGGTATATCTTGGCTATTTAACAGGCAGACGCTATATTCGTTTCTTCTTACAATGGCTGGGATTTAGTGGAATGGTCAGAATGTATCGGCAACACTTGGCTGCTGTCAGGAAGACCAAAACCAGATCATAAGATATTTTGACAGATCAACGCATCCTTTCGATAATCATTCCGGTTCTGAACTGGGACCTCAAACTTCTGCTCAACGTCCTGATTAAGGAGCTTGAAGACAATGAACTTGAGCAGAGTGTCGAGATTATTATTGCCGATGATTGTTCTGATGATGAATATAGATTAAATAATCGGGAACTTGTCAAAGAGAGAGCGTATATCGCCTATTACGAACTTGAGCAACGGATAGGACGTGCTGCAATCCGCAATGATCTACTTGACCGGGTGAACACGGAGTGTATTCTGTTTTTAGATGCTGATGTGCTGCCCGACGATCCCTCGTTTCTCCGTACGTACCTGGAATTTGTCCGGCAGGATGTTGCAGTGGTTTGCGGCGGCATAAGTTATACAACCAGGATACTTACAGAAAAAAAATATGACTTTTATTTTTATAAGGGTAAGCAGACTGAATGGAAACCGGCCCGGGAGCGCCGGAAAGTACCATGGCGCTATCTCTTTACTGCAAATGTTTTAATCAAGCGGGCGGTTCTTTTAACGGTCGACTTTAATGAAGAATTTTCCGGTTATGGCTATGAGGATATCGAGTGGGGTATCAGGCTTGATAATATAGTTGATATCCTGCATATAGACAACACCTGCTCGCATCTTGGCCTTGTCGGAAAGAAGGAATCATTTAAGCGGATGCGTCAGTCGATAGAGAATTTTAACCGCCTGCGTAAGCTCCACCCTGAAGTTTTTGAACAGGCAAAAATTTCACGTATTATTAATTTGTTACATTGGAATCCTGCCTGGCTTTTGAACGTATTGGATTATCTGCTGCAGAGAGTCTTTCTGCTTTCCCGGCTCCAAAGCATAAATCTGTTATGTTATCAGCTTGATAAGGCGCTCTTGCTGGCTTGTGCTCTGAAGAAGGAAGAAAAGGAATTCTGATGTCCAGTCGGAAAAATAAAACTGGTGAAACCGAGTTGGTCTCCGTTATTATTCTAACTCGCAATGCCGAATCCTCTCTGCCTGCTCTTTTGCAGCAGCTCCAACAACAGCGTTTCCGTCACAGATTGGAGATTGTTATAGTTGATTCAGCGTCAACGGATAATACTAGAGCCATTGCCCGGCAGTTTGGGATCCGTGTCCATGAAATTTCTGTTGCCGAATTTGATCATGGAACGACGAGAACGATGGCTGCAGAACAGGCAGCCGGCGATATAGTGGTTTTTTTTACCCAGGACGCTGTTCCTCAGGATGAACATTGCCTTGACAGTCTTCTGCGTCCTCTTTATGAAAATGAAAGTATTGCAGTCAGCTATGGGAGACAGTTGCCCCAGCCTGATGCCTCTCTGTTTGGAAGACATTTGCGAATGTTTAATTATGGGGATACTTCCTGTGTTCGCCAACTGGATGACAGGCTAAAGTTCGGTCTGAAGACGGTTTTTGTTTCCAATTCATGTGCTGCATACCGGAAAAAAGCCCTGGCTCTAGTTGACTATTTTGGCAGGGACCATTTATTTGGTGAAGATGCCTGTGCTGTCGGCCGTCTATTGTTGAAAGGATACAGGATAGCCTATGTAGCAGAGGCTAAGGTATATCATTCTCATAACTACAGCATGCTGCAGGAGTTTAGGCGCTATTTTGATGTTGGTGCATTCCACCGACAACAAGGGTGGCTACTGCAGGAATTTGGAACGGTTAAGGGTGTAGGAAGAAAATATATCCAATCCGAATTTAATTATATTGTCAAAAACGGAAAATATCTTTTGCTGGTCCAGTTTATCCTGAGGAACCTTATGAAGTTTGCAGGATATAAGGCAGGATATTATCATCATATTTTTCCAAAGGCTGTCCTGCCGGTATTGAGTATGAACAGTCCATGGTGGGAAAAAAGAAAGAATACCGGGCTCCTTGAATAATTAGAATTTTCGTTCAAGATCAAGGCATGCAAGAAAATTTACCACAGGCATATAGTTGATATTCCGAGGATAAATTTTCTTGCATAACGCAGAGATTGGGCGAAAAGGCAATTATTCAAGGTGGCCTACAGCTCCGACGAGGTGATTGTGTTGATGGGTGCCGAAATATGCTGAGTTGGAATCTGCGGGAGCAAAGCTCCCTTGTCTATAAAATACTCCATCTAATTGATTGTCTGGTCGTTACTCTTTTTCTTGTTGTGCTGGTACGCTTGTACGGGATTGAATGGAATCCCTATTACACCCGGCTGGCAATAATTTCCTTTGTTCTGTGTTTTGTCAGTTTTGATTATTTTCAATTATATCGATCCTGGAGGGGATGGAAATATTACAAAGAATTCTTCGTTATTATTAAGGGTTGGGGAACGGTTGTCGGTGTATTGTTGTTCTATTTCTTTGTTTTCAAAATCTCATGGGCGTATTCCCGTGCTGTTTTTTTGATCTGGTCGATCAGTACGCCGCTGTTGCTTTTTTGTTGTCATCTCGGAGTTCGCAAATTGCTTCGGTACTATCGTTCGCAGGGAAAAAATATTCGTCATGCCGTTATTGTCGGTGCCGGGGATCTCGGCACCAAGATGGCCCGACAGATGGAAGAGATTCCCTGGGCTGGAATTGAGGTTGTTGGTTTTTTTGATGATAAATTGGAGACAAAAGAAAATCTTGGTGAAATTGATAAGCCTTTGATTGGCAGAATCAACGAGGTCCGTGATTATCTCAAAGTTAATGATATCGACTATGTCTATGTAGCGCTGCCCATGCGTGCGGAACGGAAAATATTCAGAATCCTCAGGGAATGCCGAGATCTGGGTGCCCAGATTTACCTGGTTCCTGATCTGTATATCTTTGGCCTCCATCATGCAGAAATTCAGTCTCTTGGCGAGATGCTGGTCCTTAATTTCAATCCTGATTCCAGCTGGAAACGAACCTTTGATGTTATTTTTTCAAGTTTTATCCTTGCACTGACTGCACCATTTATGCTGCTTATTATGTTGTTAATCAAACTGGACAGCCGGGGGCCGTTATTTTATCGTCACCGGCGGATCATGGCCACCGGCCGTGAATTTGAGTGTTTGAAGTTCAGAACCATGGTGATTGATGCAGACCGGCAACTTGACAAATTGCTGGAGGAAAATCCAGAGCTGGCAGAGGAGTGGAAGAAGAACTACAAGTTAAAAGATGATCCCCGCATAACACGGGTCGGTCGGTTTCTACGGCGGACCAGTCTTGATGAATTTCCGCAGTTTATCAACGTGCTCAAGGGTGAGATGAGTGTGGTCGGGGCTCGACCTATTGTGGGTAAAGAGCTTGAAGACTATTATAAGGGCAACGGTGAGCAGAGTGCAGGCCTTTACGTCTCCATGAAACCGGGCATCACCGGCCCATGGCAGGTGATGAAACGAAATGATATGGATAATTACCAGGAACGGGTTGAGCTTGACGACTGGTATGTGCTCAACTACTCGCTCAGGTATGATATCAAGATTATCTGCAAGACCATCCGCTGTATGTTCAGTGGCAAAGGCGCGTATTAACAGTCTGGAAAATCCAAGTTATTCTTGAACGTAAATCCTAACCAGTATGGCAGGACCGGGTGCGCAGCCATGCTGGTTAGATATGCTGTCCCTGGATCTTCATTCCCATTGTCAGCAAGGTCGACCAGTGAATGGCCTGGATATTACTGATCGAAGTGCTGAAGCTGAGATGTTCACAATTCACTGTTCTTCTATTGACTGTAGAAGTTGCTGCGGCGCATCATCCAGAGCATCATCTATGTCAATGATGGCTGTTTCCGATCGTTCCGCCTTGCGTATTGTTGCTGAGTCCGTGAAAAACGCAACCGGTTTCTCGCCCAGTTCCTGTGTTAGAAATTCTTGATCTTCCTCATCCTGTACCAGGTTTGCGACAAAGTAAATACGGGGTATTTTGACATCCTCAGCCATTTTTTTGATCTTCAGGGCGGTACGAATACTTGATCGGGATGGAATGACGACGATCAGCAACTGGTCAACCCCTGCCACTGTTCCCCGGCCAAGATGTTCGACCCCGGCTTCCATGTCCAGCAGCACC
>JAUWDC010000135.1 GCA_030608985.1 Desulfobia sp.
TTTCCCTTGTCTTCTAAATAGTTTCAATCCGGAAACGCCATACTGCAGCAGACACTTCCTAACCCCGAGTGAACGGGACTCTTTTCAGTACCCCCTTGAGGGGTATAAGTGCCTTGGAGACAAAGCCAAGCTTGTGATTTCCAAAATATTTCTCAGTTTCTTGTTTTTTATCCCCCTCAAGGGGGGACTGTAAAGAGTGACAGCCTTTCAGGAGTAAGGCACTAATAAGTATTTGCGTTTCAGCGTATAATTCCGTCATAATAAAGACATGAGCAACAGACAGTCACTGAAAAATACAGAGAATACAACCCTTTTACTCAACGCCTGGAAACGACTACTCCTGGCCTATGTAATTTCATTTGCGGCAAGCATAGCCACCGCACATATTCTGGTCCAATTTCTGCTCATTAAACCGGAAACAATCTTTGAGATATCCACCAAGCGCCTTTCGTATGCTATTCCTTTTTTTGATGCGGGTTCAGAAATGGGAATTGATAGTGGAATCCTGCTGTTTATATGGAACTCCGCAGGATCTTTAGCTACAATTTCTTTTATATACACTGTGACTTTATTAAACCCGCATAACGTCACTTTATTTCCGCAATGGCTACGAAAACTTTTTTGCGGAAGAACAAAAATGAAACTTTTATGCTTCCTGCCGGGATGTCTTAAAATTGATGAGGAGGCTCTGCGCCGGGCCTATGTCTGGCTCATGGTACCGCTTCTGGGTATGATTCTCCTCGGAATAGAAAGTGGTCTGTCGGCTTCAACCGCATCCTACATCTTCGGTTCTTATTTCATAGGACTTATATCTATGCTGCCCCATGGAATCATCGAGATTCCAACAATTTCGCTAGCGGGTGCGGTAACCTTTTCCGCCCACCTGATGCTCAAAAAAAATGTGGGGTCCTGTAAGACTGCTGAAATCTTTTCAAAAATTAGAGTCTATAGACAAAATATTCCAATTCGAGCCATCGCCCTTTTCGTAATATGCTGTCTGTTCATTGCAGGACTCGTCGAGGCGCACATCACACAGAAAATAATTGCGAACATGGTGCAATAAAATTATGCGATTTGATCCTTTTCAGAGCCGTGTATGTCGAAATATCAGGAATGAATTGTCCGAAATCTTTATGGAGGCAATTCACAGCAGAGACCTTGCGCCATCATATGCTATTGCAAAGAAATATGCACAAGAGGGTGCTGAGCAGAGTATCAAGGAATATATCAGCAACCGGATAGAGCGCTATTCTGTGATTATTACCCAGATGCAGTCAGCAAACATAGCTGCAGATGAGACGTATTTCATAGTCCTTTTGTTGTGGGATAAGGAGTTGTTTTTTGAGATCCACGAATGGCTGGAGCCAAAATGGCTGAAAGCGAAAGGAACAGAGAAAAGTATTCTGCAGGCGTTAATTCGTGCGGCTGGGACATATATTCTTCTCGAATATGACAGGGATGAGGGAGCAAGAAAAATGGCTGCGAAGGCTGTGGCAACGCTACTCCAGCATACAAAACTCCTGCCCGATTTTTTAAATAGCGAATTGCTTATTGCGAAACTCAAAGCCGTTGACCCTATCCCTCCAAAACTCGGCGCACAGCAGTTGATATCTAAGCAGAAGGAATCAGATTAGTGCTCAATGCTCTCCATGTTGCTTTTTAATTTCTCCATTTCACCAACAGCAATCTCCCGCATTTTAAATTTCTGAAGCTTTCCGGTCACTGTCATGGGGAACTCTTCTACAAACCTGATATAACGGGGCACCTTAAAATGAGCGGTGTTCTCAAGACAAAATTTCCGAACATCGTCTTCACGGAGCTCGGTATTGCTCCTGGTCCTGATCCAGGCCATAATTTCTTCTCCATAATACTCATCAGGGACACCGAAGACTGCTACTTCCGCCACATCAGGATGTGACAACAACAGATCCTCTATTTCGCGGGGATATATATTCTCACCACCTCGAATGATCATCTCTTTCAATCTGCCGGTGATCTGAACATAGCCATTTCCGTCCATTCTGCCGAGATCCCCGGAGTGGAGCCAGCCTTCCTTATCAATGGCGTTGGCGGTTGCCTCAGGATCACCATAATACCCCTGCATAATGTGATATCCTTTGAAACAGATCTCTCCAACCTCGCCTATGGGGAGAGTATCACCTGATGCAACATCCACTATCTTGACTTTCTGATGGGGAAGATTACAGCCGACAGTGTTTATTCTCCGCTCCAGGCTGTCTTCCCGGGTGGTAAGGTGAGTAATTGGTGAAGCCTCTGTCTCCCCGTAACCAATTAAGATTTCAGCACAATGCATATCCTTTATTACCCGCGTCATGAGGCCCGGTGAACAGGGAGCTCCAGCCATGATGCCGGTACGAAGACTTGACAGGTCATAGTTGCCAAAATCAGAGTGCTCCAGTTCGGCAGTAAACATGGTTGGCACACCGTGGATTGCGGTGCATCGTTCTTTATCAACCGCCCGAAGCACCTGGCCGGCATCAAAATGTTCACAGGGGATAACAACGCAGGCCCCCACTGAAAGGCACAGCAGGTTGGCAAGAACCATCCCGAAGCAGTGATAAAATGGAACAGAAACGCAGAGACGATCCTTTTCACTGAAGTGCATGGCCTGTGCGGTAAAAAAAGCATTATTCAAGATATTATGGTGACTGAGCACTACCGCTTTAGGAAAGCCCGTTGTTCCAGGGGTATACTGAATATTGACAGGATCATGACAGTGAAGCGACGAGGTGATCTCCTCAAGTTCATTCTGGGAAACATGGGATCCATGCTCAAGCACCTCAGACCAGAGGGTAAACCCTGGATATGGCCGTTGTGTTTGTTCAGGAGAGGCCGGATCGTAGACTATAACCCGCCGCAGAAAAGGGAATTCTTCAATTGTAATTTTCGAGGACTTCTTCAGCTCCGGGACCATTTCAGTAAGTATTTCCACATAATTACTGTGATGGAAGCCTGGAATGATGCATAGTCCCTGTACCTCGGACTTTTTAAGGGCATAGGCAAGTTCCCGTGGTTTATAGGCTGGATTTATATTGACAAGAATGGCCCCGATTCTGGCGGTTGCCATCTGCAATACAAGCCACTCAATATTATTTGTCGACCAGATACCAATTCTATTTCCCCTGCCAAACCCCAGCCCCATGAGGCCTTTGGCCAAACAGTCAATTTCTTCTGACAATCTGCCATAGGAAAGCCGCCTGTTTTGGGGAAGCGATACTACTGCCTCGTGGTCACTATATTGCTGCTGTATGTCGAGAAAATGGGCTGGAATGGTCGTTTCAAGAAGGGGAGTTGTACCTTTCCTGTAAAAATAACTTTTCTGGTCCTGACCCATGATTCTAGCTCCATCAGTAAAAAGGCGTACCTTAAAACAAACTCCATCGCTTGTACCCCATGGCCTTTTTCACCCTCTGAACGGCAAATTCAATAGCTGCATCCCTGGGTAGTATCTCTTTTTCCCTGGATTTTTCCAGAACAAGAGAGCTGTTTGCTCTCAACTTTTCTTCAATAGCTACAAAAGCTTCCTTCTGACATTTTCCCAGGTACTCTGTTGCCGCACAAATGACTCCACCGGCATTGGCTATAAAATCTGGTACACAGAGAACGCCTTTTTCATGAAGATATTTCTCAGCCCCATACGTAATAGGAATGTTTGCCCCTTCAACAACCAGCTTTGTCTTCAACCGGTGCATATTTTTTTCGGTAATAATGTCGGGGCGTGCCGCAGGCACCCAGATATCGCACTCTACATCAACAATTTTTTCAGACTCCAACACTGTTCCAACTTTGCTCTCTATTACCGACTTCCCTTCTTTCTTGAGCTCAATTAACTCCGCAACATCAAGACCGTTTTCGTTATAAATGACGCCTTTACTGTCAGCGGTTGCAACGAGAATCGCCCCTTTCTCTCCCAGAAACCGAGCGGTATTTTTCCCCACCGCACCAAAA
This sequence comes from Desulfobia sp., assembly GCA_030608985.1. Taxonomy (GTDB): domain Bacteria; phylum Desulfobacterota; class Desulfobulbia; order Desulfobulbales; family SURF-16; genus Desulfobia. The sequence continues at coordinate 3,970 of JAUWDC010000135.1, forward strand.
CCCTGAATAACAAATTTGGCCCCTTCCAGTTCCATGCCTATATGCTTTGCTGCAATTTCTGCAACATGGCTCAGTCCCCAGCCGGTGGCCCCTACCTGATCCAAGGGGATACCGCCGATCTCACAGGGCAACCCGACAACTCGGCCTATTTCATCCTTTATCCAGGCCATGCTTTCTTCTTCCGTTCCCATATCCGGAGCAAAGATATACTGCTCGGCCTCCCTGAGGGCACAGGCCATGCCGCGAATAAGCTGTTCCTTTTTCTCCAATGGCATCTTAGGATCTCCATAGAGAACGGATTTTCCTCCTCCATGGTCCAGTCCGGCTGCAGCATTTTTTAGCGTCATGGCTCTGGCCAGCCGTGCACATTCAATGGTACTCACATCAGGCGCCATTCTCACGCCTCCGACAGAGGGGCCCAAAGCAACATTATCTATAACAAGCGTTGCTTTCAAACCAATAGACGGCTCCTGAACGTGGATGACCTTCAGGGGCCCCAGTTCATCTCCAGTTGCAAAAATATCCTCCATTACGTGCTCCCCTCCTGTCTAAAAAATGCTTCTGATCGATAAGAACTCCGGACCAATGGTCCGGATTCAACCCAGGAAAACCCCAATGAAAACGCTACCTCTTTCAGGGTGATAAATTCATTCGGCGTCCAATATCTCATTACTGGAAAATGATTCCTGGTCGGGCTGAGATATTGTCCCAACGTCAGGATATCACAACCGGCCTTCCGCAAGTCTGCCATGACTGCTGTTATTTCATCTCCAGATTCTCCCAGTCCCAGCATGATACTTGATTTCACTTTTACACCGGGATCATATTTTTTCGCCCGGGAAAGAAGATCCAGGGATTGCTGATAGTCTGCCTGGGGACGAATTTTTGTATACAGCCGCGGTATTGTTTCCACATTATGGGCCAGCACATCAGGGCCAGCCATTAGAACCTCTGAAAGATCTTTTTCCCTGCCCATAAAATCAGTCACCAGGACCTCCACAGTGCATTGTGGGTCATGAGTGCTGATCAT
>JAUWDC010000246.1 GCA_030608985.1 Desulfobia sp.
CCACTATACGGATCAAACCGGTATCAAGGTTACCATATTCGACCATATTGAACATGCCAACCTTGGAGAAACCAAGCGCATTTATCTGTATCGCTCTTTTAAGGAACTGCTGCATAACATAACAAAACACGCCGAGTGCTCAGAAGTTGTTGTTTCCATAAATAAACGAGATAACAACATACGGCTTATAGTTGATGACGAGGGCAAAGGGTTTGACCCGCAAACAGTATTTGCCGCAGACCGTAGTCACCTGCATGGTATAGGGCTTGCGACAATACAGGAATGGATGAATGATATCGGTGGTGAGTTCATTATAGAATCAACATCGGGGCAGGGAACACGGGTAATCCTCGATGTGCCCGTTACTACAGGTACAGAGGGGGAAAATGATTAAGGTCTTTCTAGCTGACGACCATCAAATGTTTCGTCAGGGTCTCAACTCCATGCTGACTAAAACAGGAGAAATAGAAATTATCGGGGAAGCTGCTGACGGCATTCTGGCCTTGAAGGAGCTGGAAAGTATTCAGCCTGACGTTGCCATTATTGACATTTCCATGCCGGGATTAAATGGCATAGAGCTCTGCAAACGAATTCGAAAGCAACAGGCCAAGGTCAAAGTGCTGATCCTCACCATGCAGGCTGACCCGTATTTCACGACGGAGGCACTGGAAGCCGGTGCTCACGGCTACCTGCTCAAAGAGGAAAGTTTCAGTTCTCTCATTGATTCTATAAAAGCAGTGCATAATGGTAAAATAGTCCTCTCCCCATCGCTGCAGTCACATGTGCTTGAGGATGCAGTTGAAAAAAGTAAACAGGGAAAAGACTGCACCATTCACCTTACAAAACGCGAAAGGGAAATTCTGCAGCAGGTGGCGGAAGGTTCGACTAATCAGGAAATTGCTGATCTGCTCTTTATCAGTCCGGCAACAGTGGACACTCATCGTAAAAATATCATGAAAAAACTTGGCATCCACTCTGTTGCAGGCTTGGTGAAATACGCAATTCGGCACGGGTTTATTAGTGTTTAAAAGACGTTACTATTAAGGCTAAAGGCCCTAGACACCCACCAACATAAGAAACACACGCACTCACTCAGCCCCTGTGGTAAGGGCTTGGATACGTTCGGTAATCTCTTCTTCTTTGTGGCTATTTTCAGTTTTTTTATAAAATTTTCCCAGCTTTTCCAGGGCTGGTATGATTTCCTGGCTCGTTTTGCCGTAATGTTCCTCGTAAATATGAAGCGCCTCGACAAAACACTGTTCAGCGTCGGCCATTTTTTTTACAAAAAAGTAGATAAGTCCAAGGTTATTCCAGGAGCCAGCCACCCGTATATCGTTCAGCCCAAATGCATTTTGCCGTACTCCAAGCGCTTCTTTGTTCAGTATCTCGGCCTCACCGAATTTTCCGAGATGGGTATTGATCATGGCAAGGTTATTCAATGAGGTTGCGAGCTGTTCAGGGCTTTTTCCTTTTCTGGCAAGTTCAAGGGCCTGCTCAGCAAAATCTGCGGCCTTGGAAAATTTCTGTTCCTGGTAATAACCGGTAACTCTGCTATTTAAATCCTCCCAGGACAAATCTGCCCCGTAAACAAGGGAAGAAAAGAAGAGTACCGGGAGAAGCAGGCACAAAGAGAAAATACATTTATTCATGACAATTTTTCCTTTTGAAATTGTAACTATTCAGCAGTGCTCCAGACGGGTGCTGAATAGTTACAGCAAGGCGTTTAGCGCACCTATGAGCTTTTCGCTGAATAGTTACTTGAAATTTATTTATAAAAACAGCTTTACCTATTGATTTATAAGAAGATTTACAATATCAAACATACAAGACAGATGACATTTCTACGAGAAAAATGTATGTTAAAAAAAACAAATAACGTGCACTACATTATCAGGCTCATGCGACGTATCTCTTTCCTATTTTTCATCCTTTTTTCATGTGTTTTTACAGCTCATGCTGACTCACGACCGGACTGCCTCATGTGCGGAATGTATCTCGAGCAATACAGCCATGTTCGATATGAAGTAGTAACCAAAGATAATAAAGTTCATGCGACATGTGGAGTTCAATGCGGCCTTTTTTTACAGTTGAATCTTAAAGATACATTTAAATCCGCCACTGCCACTGACCTTTTTTCTCACAAGACACTACCGGCATCTAAGGCATGGTATGTCTACAAAAGTTCTGTCATCACCGACATGGGCCCCGGATTTATCGCTTTTGCCTCTCGTAAACAGGCTGAAAATTTTATTACAGGATTCGGTGGTAACCTGTTCACCTACCAGGAAGCCCTGAACCTCGCCAAAACAGGACTGAAATAAAACCCATGACTGTTTCTGAAAAATTTCATGTCAAAGCACAACTGTTCCTGTGCATACTCACATCCATTATTCTTTTTACAGCCAGTTATCTCCACGCTGCGGATGTTATAATGAAATATTATATCTTTTCCATGAAAACAGTAGAAGACGAACGTAAGGTGGTGCAATTTATCAAGGATTTTCCAGGAGTGAACAAAGTTGAAACAGTGTTAGATCGACACTGGGTCATGGTTTATCTGGACGATGAAATTCTGGAAGATGAACGTTTTGAACTCAGAGTAGCATTAAAAGAAAAAGGATATCCCATAGACCGTTGGGATATTTTGTTGGAAAAAGACATTAATAGATAGGGAATAATCACATGAAAATAAAAAAAACACTTGTTTCTCTCATTTTTTTCACACTCACAGCTATCGTGCCTCCTTTTCTGTATGCCTCGGAATATCAATGGAAATTCACCATCGACTCCTTGGATAATTCCCAGAAAGCTGTCCAGGTTTTTCAAACGCTCCACGATATACCTGGTGTGTATGATGTGGCTGTGAATACTGACCGTGAATCTGTAATGTTTTTCTATGATGATGAGAAAACAGACGAAGAGGTCATACAAAAAGTGCTGAACAAAGCCGGACATAAGGTTGTTAAAATGATGCTGCTTCTAGAGCCAAAAGGTGGCCCAATGAACTAAGCAGGTCGGAGTCTCCGACCTGCTTAGTTCAAAAACTTTTCTGGATCGGAGTCTTCGCTTACCTCCGGCTAAAAACATGCCGGAATGACATGTGTACCATTTTTTATTTAGAAGGTAGATAGGCTATAGGCATTTAGACTGCAAGATAGAGTCAGGAACTAATAGCCTTTAGCTTACAGCCTAAAATAACCTGAACGCAGTTGCTAATTTCTTTTATCAGGATCCTCATACAAAATGTCATAGCTTTCCACTGGATAGCCGGCCTCTTTCTTCATTGGAATTCGCAACTGAAATTTCTCGTCATCCAACTCTTCATCGTCAAAAGAGACAATCACAGCATGCTTGTCCAGCATCACCGTTACTTCCACAATACCGGGGAGAGATTTGATAAAAGTAGTTACTTTATCCACATCCTCCTGGGTTTTCATCGTTGGAATGACATATTTATATGTCGCATCAAAGGCATGGGCCACCTGGGCGCCGGCAAACATGATAACTGCAGCCA
>JAUWDC010000255.1 GCA_030608985.1 Desulfobia sp.
CCACTACAGTAAGGCATGCCTCAATCGTGCATGATCTCTTTGAGCTAAATTGAACCGAGTGCAATTATTGACAATTTTGATAAATCCTCGAATAGAGATTCTCTATGGCAATTGTGATATAATGCCATAAAATCTAAGTTATTTTATTTGCGAAAATAAGCTTTATTTTAGGCTGTCATCCTTTTGATATTAAATGCCGTTTCTACCTTCTCTTAGATATAAAGTAGCCTTTCTCTTTTTTAAGATTGGCATAGTATTCTTTCTGACAGCATGTTCTCCAAATTTTGTTACACTTCCAAGCTCAGTATCTTCTTCCCCAAGTATTTCAGAGCACATATTCACCTCATATGACAATACCGAATTACCACTGAGAGTGTGGTTACCTTCTCATGAAATAAATGGTGTAATTATCGCGGTACATGGTTTCAATGACTATTCAAATTTTATCAAAAATTCTGTATCGTTCTTCAATAATCAAAAATTAGCTGTTTATTCATATGATCAGAGAGGATTTGGAGAGACCGGAACAAGGGGTAGATGGAGTGGAAGGCAAACGCTATCAAATGATTTAACTACTTTTATTAAGCTTGTTAAGGAAACACATCCCCATATTCCAATATATATCCTTGGTGACAGTATGGGTGGAGCTGTCACTATAGTAACTATGGCTAAAAAAAATCCTCCGAAAGTAAATGGAGTCATACTTATTGCTCCTGCCGTATGGGTTCGTTCCGAAATGCCTTTCTATCAAAGGTGGTTGTTATGGATTGCAGCCCATACTATACCCTGGAAAAAAGTGACGAGTGAATTTCTTGAGATTACAGCTTCAGATAATATTGAAATGCTGAAGGAGTTAGGTAAAGACCCACTGGTTATTAAAGAAACAAGAATTGATGTCCTTTACGGTTTGTCTAACTTGATGGATGAGGCCTACAGGAGTGCAGAACTTTTTACAACTAAGTCACTGCTTTTATATGGCAAAAAAGATGAAATAATCCCTCGGAAACCTGTTTTTGAATTTTACAAACGCTTACCATCAGCTGTTCAAGGGCAGCAACAGATGATCCTTTATGAAAATGGCTATCATATGTTGTTAAGAGATCTTCAATCTGAAATTGTGATGAAAGATATTGTTGATTGGATCAATGACCAAGCCAAGCCCCTTTCTTCTCTTTAAATAACCTGGCAAAAAGATCATAATTAATCGCTTTTTCAGGAGAACCTAAAAATTGCCTTGTCTCTGCTATGGAAACCTTTCAGCTCAACAATTTGACCATTACCATTAATAAAGAAGGGGGCGATCGCTACTCCAAGGTCAGCTATCCAGCTCGTTACGGGAGGTATGCTGAAATACGGCACCCGGACTATCTCTGCCATTTTAATCTCCTGGGAGAAATCCGACATCTTCAGGGGCTTGGGCAAGATTGGCCCCATCCGGCTGAGTGGCTGAAAAGAACCATTGGAAATGACTGGATTTACTATGCATCCGGTGGGTATGGTGATGTCTTTGACCTTATCGGAGAATACTATATTCCGTGCTTTTCCTATGCCGGCAATTCTATCTTCACGGGAAAGCCTTTTCAGAACCCTGAAGTTCAGCAGGCCCTCCAGTTCCGGCTAAAACTATCTCACTTGCTGAAAAGCTCTCTTAAGGGACAGCAGCTTCCAGACTCCATAAACACTTTTTTACAAAGTATCATAAGAAACAGTGAAAAAGCTCTGGCACGTAAAGGTCATACTCTTCACTCTGTAATTCAAGGCCGAATCCCTGTTCTGCCCCCCGACTCCAGACATGTTGATTATGAAGTTATTCCGGTCATAATTGCTGATGGCTGCCGGCATAACTGCGGATTTTGCGAAATCAAAACAGGCTCAGATTTTACTATCAGGTCGAAACAGAATATCCTTCGACAACTTACAGAATTACAGCACTTTTTCGGGGAAGATATAACAAACTACAATGCGGTTTTCTTAGGACAGCATGACGCCCTGGCTGCAGGAGCAGACCTCGTCAGGTATGCGGCTCTGAAAGCCTATGATATCTTTCGTTTTAGCAACTCTACTATCAAAGGCCCCTCTCTTTTTCTTTTTGGGAGTGTGGATTCTTTTATCGAGACAGATGAGGAAACATTTGATTGTTTTAACCGGCTTCCCTACACTACCTATATCAATATCGGTCTGGAATCAGCGGATCAGGACACTTTGAACCTTCTGCGAAAGCCTATTTCTGCTGAGGATGTTCGAAAGGCCTTCTGCAGGATGCTGGAAATAAATCGAAAGTATGAATATATTGAAATAACAGCTAATTTCATTCTTATGGATGATGCTCCGCCAGGGCATCATCAGGCTTTTATAGATATGATGCAGCATGGGTTGAAACGCCGTTACAGTAAGGGAGCTCTGTATCTTTCACCTTTGAAAGGATTTCATGATCGAAAAAACATATTAAAACAATTTCATGCCATTCGAAAAGGCAGCATGATGCCGGTCTATTTCTATCTTATTCAACGACTATGAGAAAGTGACTGTGTGCATAGAGCGAATGAGATGGCAACAACTTTGACGTGCATCATCTTTCTGGCCATAAATGAGGATTTTTGTTCGAGATCAAGGATCGCGAAAAAAATAAGCACAGGCATATATTTGATATCGGAGTCTACGCTTACCTCCGAGCATTATTTTTTTCGCACGACGCAGAGATCGGGCAAAAAGACCATTTAAGGACAGGCACTAACTACCGGGGATAAAACTGAGAATGGAAAATCATAAACTTGTATTACCGAGCAATTTAAACCAATACGGCTACCTTTTTGGCGGCGACCTGCTCAAATGGGTTGATGAATACGCCTGGATAGCGGCAACCCTGGACTATCCAGACTGCAATTTCGTCACTATGGGGATGGATAAAGTCGAGTTTAAAAAGAGTATAACAGGGGGAACGATACTCACCTTTATAGTTGAAAAATCCGGGCAAGGAAATTCATCGGTTCAATATCTGGTTCATGTGTACAGGGGCAACGGCGGCTTCAAAAATGACCTCGTTTTTTCGACCACTGTCACTTTCGTCCGGATAGATCAGGATGGAAAAAAAGAACCATTACCCTGCATGGAGAGCCGTCTGTAGCTTATTGGCAATCAATTTTTAAGCATATCCTGCCAATCCAGTTCAAAAAAAGTTGTATGCAGCATATGATCATCATCGCATATGGTGACATCAAGATTCAGAAAAGTTTGATTTGCCAGAGGAAGCACTTTATCCGGTGGTGTTACGGTGTCGTGTTTTCCAATAAAGATCCGGGTTGGTGTAGAGATTATTTTCTCGGGTGGCGAAAATTCGGAAAAATTCAAGGCGGGAGCCAGGAGAATGAGTCGTGAGCATTG
>JAUWDC010000115.1 GCA_030608985.1 Desulfobia sp.
CGGTTCTGTTGACGGACATTGTGAAATCAATCCGGAAGTGGAATGCGTCTGGCAGTTAATCCATGATCGCCTTGGCCGGATAGACAACCAGGATGCAATGAATACCATTGCCCCCATTCGAGACTGGAGATCAGCGGGTCACGGCGGCCCACGCAAGGCCTTACGGGATGATCTGACGATCTGATTTCCACCCTAGACAGGTTCACACAAAAGATATCAAAGCCACTTGCCGGCAGGGCAAGTGGCTTTTTTTATTGTTTCTCTGGAAAATGTATGTTTTTTTGTGCCTTAGCATCTTCGCCGCTTCGCTGCTGCGTTAAGAAAATGACTTAATAGGAATTTATCAAAGAGCTGAAAGCCATGAGACGTCTTCTTCCCCTGTATATACTCTTCCTTTCCCTTCTCACAGCCTGTGGCATTAATCCGGTGACAGGAGAACGGGAGTTCAACCTGATCAGTGAACAAAAAGAGATATCCATTGGCAAGGAACAGTACATTGCCACTCAGCAGATGCAGGGCGGCAAATATATCGTAGACAGAGAACTCACTTTATACGTCAATAATGTTGGTCAACGCCTGGCTGCTGTCAGCGATCGGCCTCTCCCGTACGAATTTGTCGTGGTGAATAATTCCGTACCAAATGCCTGGGCCTTACCGGGAGGTAAAATAGCTGTTAACCGGGGACTTCTGCTTGAACTTGAAAATGAGGCGGAACTGGCAGCTGTCCTGAGCCACGAAATCATACACGCTGCAGCCCGCCATGGGGCAAAAAGCATTGAGAAAGGAATACTTCTGCAGGGAGCCGTTCTGGTAACAGGAATTGCTGCAGGGGGAAGTGACTACAGCCAGCTGGCTGTAGGAGGTGCCTCAATTGCGGCAGGGCTGATCTCCCAGAAACATAGTCGTGATGCTGAAAGAGAGGCTGATTTCTTTGGCATGAAATACATGGCCAGGGCTGGATATGACCCTCGAGCTGCCGTAACATTACAAGAGAAATTTGTACGGCTTGCAGAAAATCACAACCAGAGCTGGCTGAGTGGTCTTTTTGCCAGCCACCCACCATCGAGAGAACGTGTTCAAGCCAACAAAGAGACAATTCGTCAATTTCCCCTAAAAGGAGATCTTGGCATAGAACAATATCAGCAAAAAATCGCCCATTTAAAAAAGACAAAAGAAGCATACAAAGCATATGACGATGGGAAAAAAGCCTTTCAGAAAAAAAACTACAGCGCAGCAAATACACTGGCGGCCAGTGCACTAAAAATTGAACCCCGGGAAGCCCAATTTTATGGGCTGCAGGGAGATGTCTATTTTGCCCGGAAGAAATTCACTAAGGCCCTTACCCTATATAACCAGGCTATTCAGCATAACAATCGCTTCTTTCGGTTTTATATGCAGCGAGGACTGGCCAAAAAGGAACTGGGGAATGCAACAGGAGCAGAAAACGACCTCAAAATAAGCCTTGAGCTCCTTCCCACGGCTATAGCATATAATGCCTTGGGAGAGGCCTCACTGGCAAAAGGCCAACGTTTGGAGGCAAAAAGTTATTTTAAAGCAGCCGCATCATCCGGTTCAGCTTCCGGCAAACAGGCTGCGGAAGCATTTATCAAGCTGGACCTCCCGGATAACCCTCGTAATTATATCCAGGCTGCCGCCGTACTTGATCAGGAAAAAAGGCTGAGGATCAGGGTAGAAAACGGCTCCCCCTTTCCTGTAAGCGGGATTAACATTCTTGTTCGCTATACGGATGAAACAAAAAAGACGGAGCGGGTGTCGCTTGCTCTTGCCGGCACACTACAAGCAGGGCACCATTCACTTCTTCCGGCGGGGACAACAGCTTTTCTTAAAAAATACCGCGACAACCTTCAGGTAAAGGTTATCTCAGCCAGAGTTTCCGGCAACTAGGAGGCTGTCCGAGACAGCCATTTTACACATCTTATGGGAGTTCGATCTGCACCCCGTGAGAACTCTCAAATTTTTCAATTGTTGAAATATACCAGGCAATAACTTTCTGGGTCACCTCAGTTGTGTTTTCATGAAACATAATACCTAAATTTGTTTCCACATTGCTTGACCGCATATTCTTAACCACTCCGTGAATCTCCATGGGTATTTTGACCCCTGGGAATTTCACTTTCAGCAAGACTAGATCGTTGACCTTGAATGACATAAGGAATTTATTATCCTTCCTTCGAATCATACACTGGCACCCGGTCCTGGTAATGTCGACAATGGCCCCCTCATTTTCCTTATCACCACTGATAAAGGTAGTTTCAACATAGCAGTTTGATCTTTTTTCTGAGCGAAGTTCACTTTTCTGAATAAGCTTCGGATATTCGATAAAAAGAAGATTGATGGGCTTTTCGATATGGGCAAAAAGTTTGGTCTGGAACGCAAATACAGTTCCGTTATAAAAATAACGAATCAACATTTCCGTCCCATCGAAGAGTTTATGCCGTATCTGATTATAGGGCCTTGGCGGAGTAATAATAATAAATTCATTAATAAAACCGACAAAACTGCTCTCCAATGGAAGATCAACACCTTCAAGTTCCACTTTTAAACTCAGGCCAATTTCAAGAGCTAGACGTACCCCTCTATCTAACAACTTATCATCCATTATTTTTCCCTCTTCTCTTTTTTTCTACAGTTTACTTCAGCCGTGGAGCTATAATTCCATATTGTAACATGATATTAATTACCTGTGCCACAGGCAATCCTATCACATTGCTATATGACCCTTTAATTTCCTCAACAAGAAAACCGCCTCTTCCCTGAAGTCCATAACTGCCGGCCTTGTCCAAGGGGTCCCCAGTCAGAACATAGGCCCGGCATAAATCCTCGGAAAGCTCTCGAAACAGAACCTGGGTTCGAACAGCCTGCTGAATATAAAGTGAGTCTGCAGATTTCTGAATAGAGAAACCGGTCCAGACTTCGTGCCAGCGGCCGGACAGTCTCATCAGCATCACTTCCGCGTCCGCAGAATTTTTCGGTTTTCCAAGTATTTCATCGTCTATGACAACAACTGTATCCGCCGCCAGCGCATATGCGTTTGGGAACTTACGGCCTATGCATGAGGCTTTTTCCTCTGCCAGACGTCTGACAACTCGTTCAGGAGCTTCTCCCGCATCGCAGGATTCATCAATTTCTGCAACCTCAACACTGAAATCAATGCCAAGTTCGCGTAAAAATTGTTGCCTGCGGGGAGAGGCTGATGCCAGTATCAACTTGCCAACAGTAGAAAACCCCCCTGTTTTCATCTCACTCATCAGGCCCGTATGGAATACCCCCCATCAACAACAATAGTCTGGCCATGTATCATCTGAGCCTGCTTACTACAGAGATAAAGGGCAACATCTGCCACATCTTCCGGTGTTGTCAAGCGACCAACAGGAGTACGCGCCAAGGCTGTATCAAGAATCTGCTTGCGGTTTGGGAATTTTTTTAACGCTTCGGTATCCACCGCTCCTGCACTGATGGTGTTTACGGTAATCCCTTTCTCCCCCAGTTCCACAGCTAAATGGCGAACCAGAGATTCAAGAGCAGCTTTTGAGGCACCGACAGCTGTATAATTTTCGACGGCTCTCACAGCTCCCAGACTGGAAACAGCCAGGATACGACCTCCACCTGACATAAGAGGCACTGCTTGCTGAGTCAGGGGCAGTAGGGCTCTGGCATTAATATCCATGGCCCAGTTCCAATGACGGCTGCTCAGTTCCATTACCGGCTTGAGCACGCCGGAAGCTGCGTTACTGACAAGGATATCCAACCTGCCAAAGGTTTCCCGGATCTGAGAAAACATATTAATCACATCTTCATCTTTGGCCACATTTGCCTTGACAACCAGGCATTTGACTCCTTGTTTTTCAATCTCTTCAGCTGTCTCTTCAGCATTACGACGATGCCGGACATAGTTTACCACCAGGTTAATACCGTTTTCGGCAAAACGGACAGCAACAGCTCTGCCAATGCCGCGGGAACTTCCTGTAACAAGTGCTATTTTCCCTTCCAGATTATACATCTTACAACTCCTTTTATATAAAAAAATAGTAAATGTTCGGCATTATCCTATATTCACCCCAAGGGTACTTCTTTCAGGGCGCGCACGATCAGGCCGCTTCACATAGCCAGCTATAGATTCAGCGGCCTGCTTGCACGACTATGAAACAATGCCGAACATTTACACCCCAAGAGTATTTGCTTCGCAGCACATTTCGGTGGTTTGGTTTTAGCAGTAATTCGACATCAAGCCGAATATATACAAAAAACAAATCGTTATCGTAATGTTTTCAGGACGATACCTGTTACTTATATTAAAATCTTCTCTAACGAATGTAAAGATCTCTTTAGATGGATCATGGGAGACCCTCCTTCTCAACCGCTATGAGCGGAGGAGAATACCATCTTCACTCTTTGCCTGATGCTTCTCCAGACCTGTACGCCGTTAAATCGTATCGGGTTAAGAACATCAGGAACTAAAAAGTTATTTACGCTTACCTCCTCAGAGTGAAGAAAAGGATATTCAAGGAGATCAGCATTACTTCCGAGGAGTTTTCGTCTTCTGCACTCCAACCACAATAAATTTCTGTGAACTTCCACACCGATAACGTTAAGAAGAGCCGTATCCAGGGCAACAGGATTGAGAGATCCTGCAAGAATTCCGAGCGGATAATCTTCCCCGTCCAATGGACCGCTTTTATGCATTGCCATGACTCCATCAATAATTGTCATACCAGGAGGTGCAATAGCGAGAAGATCAACAAGCATCCTGGAAAAACGTCTTTTATCACCGCCAAGGACCTGATGCAGAACAGCCTTTCTCCATCCGACAACCATACCAAAATAATTTTTCACGGCCAGGGTCACTCCCAGCTGTGAATGTGCCTTGAACTTAGGGATATTTATAAGAAAATCGTTCTCCAGGACCTGGGCAGCCACAACCACACTGCTTCCGCCCGCCAGGTTCATCTTTTCACCAGGTGAAAAAGAAACAAGTTTCACATCCAGAGATTTAACTGCTTCAGCGATTCCCCAGCGCCGCATGACATCAATACCATTGCCAAAAGCCGGTGAATCCCCGATACTGACAACAGCACCCTGATCAAGACACCACCTGGCAACGGAGGCAACACATTCAGGATGAGTGCAGGCCAGGCCATCATGTCCTCGGCCAGCAACCAGGTTCGGCTTAATAAGCACCCGGCTTCCGTGGGGTAATCGAAAAGAAATCGCATCTGCAATGCGCCTGACGCACCCGTCTATTGTTTCCGGCTGATAGCTTTTACATTGCAAAATGCCAACTTTGGCAGAGGATATCTTCATAGAGGATTATGCTTGTGGAGAAAGGGGTCTGTCGGCAACATCTTTGCGCTACTGTGGTTAGAACAAATTATTTC
>JAUWDC010000150.1 GCA_030608985.1 Desulfobia sp.
AAAAAACTGAGTTTTTCAACGTCCTGCTGATGCAAGCATATGATTTACCCAAAATGCTTGAGACTTTGAAAGAGCGGTCATCCAAAGATCCCCTCTACTTATCCTGTCTATCCAGACTTATACCGATTTCGAGAACTTTTATTTTTCAGTCTCCTGAGAAATTTGAGAGTAAGTCCAGCGATATTGTTCTCAAATGGGTATTTGAACTGGCAGGAAAGGGGTTTCATGTGCGGATGCGGCGCCGGGGATTTAAAGGTAAACTTTCCAGCGTTACAGAAGAACATTTTTTGGACGATGTCCTGCTGGATGCAATGGAAAAAGATGGAAGCCCAGGGCATATTACCTTTGATAATCCGGATTTCATCGTTGCAGTCGAAACTGTTGGACAATGGGCTGGACTTTCATTATGGAAACGCGAAGATTTGGAGCAATACCCTTTTGTCAGGCTGAGCTGAGAAATTATAATGCAATCATCTGGGAAAGTATAGATATGCAAAAGGTTGGTCTCATAAAAGGGGATAATAGAAGAGCTAATATTAGAAAATCCCTTGAATTGCTATCTGACGAAATAAAAAATGATTTAAAAACACGTCGGGTAATAATTAAGCCGAATTTTGTTTCCACATCAAGACATCTTGCAGCAAGTCATGTCGACCAGATAAGGGGCATTCTTGATTTCCTAAAGGGATTTTATCAGGACAAGGTCATCATTGCAGAAGCAGCATCCGGTGACACAATGGAGGGATATAAAAACTTTGGCTACCTTAGTCTCCAGAAAGAATACAATGTTGACTTGATAGATCTCAATAAAGGGCCGTTTGAACAACTTCCTATCCTGGATAAGAAAAACAGAACTGTCCATATCCGGGTTTCAAGCCTCTTGTGTGACAGAAGCAACTTTGTAATCTCTGCCGCAAAACTAAAAACTCATGACACGGTGGTCGTTACCCTCTCTGTTAAGAATATGGCAATGGGATGCATCCTGTGCGAAGATAAAGTATTGGTCCATCAAGGTATGAAGCATACGAATATAAACATAGCAGAGCTTGCAGGGTCCGTATGGCCGGATTTGGCAGTAATTGACGGCTTTACAGGGATGGAGGGCCAAGGCCCAATCTTCGGTAGACCGGTTGACGTGGGGGTTGCCGTGTCAAGTACTGATCCCCTTGCTGCAGACAGAGTGGCCTGTGAAATTATGGGAATTGATTTCGCTGCAGTCGGCTATCTTTCCTATTGTTCTGAAATGGGATTAGGTGTAGCCGATTTAAATCGAATTGAGATAATCGGCCACCCACTGAGAGAATGCCTCAGGCCATTTACATTACACAGTACCGTGCAAGAACAATACAAATGGAAGGAGTGATAGGTTGGGCCATTGGATATTTTTCCCTGCTGAATATTTGTTCGAATCTCGAACAAATAGAGATCCTCTCCCTTAATTATCCGTAGGTAATAACTCTTCGGTGTTATCACTGTATCTCCAATGCCAGGGTTCCCATGGTTTATTATTATATCTCTGCTCTGGAAACGTTTCTGTAAAACCAAATTCCCCAGCATGTTGTTTGAGCCACAGATATTCAGATGAATTGGCAAATCGCCAATCACTCGGGCAGAAATCAACAGCAGTGCCAAGCATGTGCTCAGAATAGCTAGGTGGTGCTATAAAGCGGGCAATATCTTCAAAAGCACGTCCCTTTTTCATTAACCGTTGAAAAATTACATTCTGGTACCAGGCACTGCGATACCCGGATTCAACAAATAAAATAATATTGTCCTGCTTTGCTTTGTTTGTCATTGCAGCGAGTGCATCATGTGCCTTTTTGAGAAGATATATTTTTGAACCATTTTTTGTTAATTCCGTAGGCAAGAGTTCCACGGCAGGAAATGTTAGGTCCGGCATCGTTATTTTATGCCCACGCCATGATAGAGGTACAGCGTATTCTGTATCATTAATGATAACAGTTTCCTTGGGTTCTTGATGATTTTGCTGGATGCTCATTTCATTTACTGAAATTGCGGAATTGTCAGTGGAAGCCTCGGAAAATGCAAAAGTGGATGCTGCGGTGAATACGTAACAAACAACAAATAAAAACAACAGATACTTCAAGGGCCTTCCTGAAAAAAAGACATTCACAACCCTCAGGGAATTAGATATTAGGAGGTAGATGATTGTCATTACTACATCTTGGTGGGTAATGGACTATGGCTCTCACTGTTTAGAAGATGAGCCTTGGTCAAACGTTTTCCCGTATCACCATAGAGGACCACCTCTTCCGCTTCAAAATCACGGTAGTGTGGGGCAATTGCTGCAAGCTGATTTCGTAAAGTCTTCAGATTATCAGCGGATGAGAAGCTGACCATCACCGCCGGATGGCTGGAAACACTTGCTGTGGTAAGGTTTTGTAAAGCGGCCAGTTGTAGGGCAAAAGCTGCCGGTTGTGCACCGGTGAGACGAGAAAATTCCTCTGCTGACGCCCCTTTTATTCCGACACGCACATGCAGGTTTGGAAAAGCTGCCAAATCGGCTGCATAATCCGCATCCTGGCCAAGGAGAATCCCGTTAGTCTCCAGGATGAACCGGAATTCACGCGGCATCAGGCTGAGTACCTCAAGCAGATGTTCCCGGCAAAGGGTGGGCTCATTGCCGCTGATGCGTATTTGAGAAAATCCTTTTTTGCGGGCAATGGCGATGAGGCGGCTGACTACAGCTGCAGGCGAATACTGACGGCCATACTTTTCAGGGTGAGAAACCTGACGCCATGACCAGCAGAAGATGCATTGCAGGCAGCAGCCAACACAGTCGGCTGTGGCAATGCCTCCGTAAAACCGGGCTGGTCTGAACCGGTGATATTTTCTCAAGTTTCCGGTACAGACAACTCCTTTAACATGTTGCGTTCTAGAGATGGGATCATACATGCGATCGACAAACTGATATCATGTTGTTTAGAAAAATAGCCACAGGATTGAGGATTATTCCCAAAAGACAAAGCCCTCATCCTGCTTAATTTCAAAAGACGTTAATGACTTTTTAATGGGAACAATCATGGCAAATCGGGCCATGAAGGTAAAGACTTGAGCGAAGGTGACCTCAAGGTCTATCTGCTGGACAGGTAGTGGTCCTCCAGTACTATCAAGGTAAGTCTGAATTTCTTCATAGGACGTGGCTACCTTCCGTTTGTCAACCACATAGACAAAGATCTGCTCCGACTCCCTCTCCCTATGGATTCCCAACGCAACTGGCAAATATTGATCCAAGTTGACACCGTGCTCTTTAATGAACTCGAGGAAAGTTAGATCCTCGCTTTCGTCTATCGCGCATGTGCCTGTAAAGTCATTAAAGGGGGTTCTGGCACGTAAGCTACTTTCCTGCATTTGGTTGACCTCCTCACCTTGCTACACATTACAAATATGATTATTGATTTTTGTAAGCCTATGCATTCGAATACACCTAAGTTAAAAAATAGGTCTTAAAAAAATATTTGCCACAATCGCACGAAAAAAACTGACAAGGAAATATAACACGGTAACGTCTAAGAAGCTGTCACAGCAAGTACTGTTTGGATACGGTTGGATTTTAATTTTCTTACCGAAAATAAAAGGGCAAAAGTATATTGTCTAAAAATTCAGCAAAAAGGAAAAATTCGGTCATCAATTTTTGACTGTCATTGGTCCAATGGTAATAATATGAATAGAAAATGCCACCAAAGACTGTCCGGGATTCTTCTTCTGACAATACTTGCCATATCACTGGGCCTTGCAGGAAAATGTATGAGTGCCAGCCAGGAAAAGGCGACATCCCCGGCCAAAAATAATATTGGACCGATGGAAACTACACGCTCCCCTCTCCTTAATTTGATTTCCCTCTTTTTATCCGGTGATGTGATGACCGGCAGAGGGATCGACCAAGTTATGGCCCATCCCAGTGACCCTGTGATTTATGAATCGTATATACGCAATGCCTATGGCTATGTGCAGCTAGCTGAACAAGCGAATGGCTTCATTCCCAAACCGGTCGACTATTCCTATATCTGGGGTGATGCCTTGGCCGTGCTTGCGGACATCAAACCGGACCTGCGAATTATTAACCTGGAAACCAGTGTGACAACGAGTATGGATTTCTGGCCTGGTAAAGGGATCAACTACCGGATGCATCCTAAGAATATTCGTTGCCTGTCATCCGCCTGGATTGATTGTTGCATACTAGCCAATAATCATGTGCTGGACTGGGGACATGCCGGTCTTGTTGAGACATTAGATGTTATAACGCAGGCAAAAATAAAGAGTGTGGGCGCCGGCAAGGATCGGCGCCAGACAGAGATGCCGGCAATACTTGAAATCGCCGGCAAAGGCCGCTTGCTTATCTTTGCCTACGGTTCCGTCACGTCCGGCATTCCGGTCAGTTGGGCAGCCACAAAAGATACGCCGGGTGTCAACCTGCTGCCTGATCTCTCCGACCACACGGTTTTACGGATAAAAAAGGAGGTGGCAGCCATAAAACAGCCTGGCGATGTTGTTTTGTTCTCTATCCATTGGGGCGGGAATTGGGGATATACCATCTCTACTTCAGAGAGACGATTTGCCCATAAACTCATTGACAAGGCGGGTGTTGATGTCATTTACGGTCATTCATCACACCATGTCAAGGGAATCGAGGTTTATCAAGGAAAACTCATTTTATA
>JAUWDC010000010.1 GCA_030608985.1 Desulfobia sp.
CCTGAAATTGTGCCCAAATTGTGCCCGTCAGAGTCAAATTGTTTCAAATAAATCCAAACGAAACCAAAAACGTCAAAAAAATTCCCTGGTATATTAACAGGTTGAAAACACATGGTTTTTATGGTCTCCCTCTACCCGCATTCGAAGTCCAATGCTCTATCCAGCTGAGCTACGGGCGCAAATGAGACTTTAAGTAGGGAAAAGTTACCACCAATGGCTTAAAAGGTCAATAAAGAGGAGTTTCTTTCACTCATTGGCTGATTATTGGTAGACGCTCCAAGTCTGTGAGACGGTGTCATACTGGTAATACATCTCCAGATTATATTTTTGGCGCCTGATTTCTTCTTTACACAGCATTTTAAATATCAAAATGTTGCCTGCGCTTTTGAAGAATGCTACTTCCGGGTCTGACAGATTAGAGTCGGCAGCAGAGGCAAATTTTTCTTTGAAAATTTTTGGATAGTTTGCATAGAGATAAGCCGTTTTCTCTTGGACTAACTGGAGAAAGCTGTTTTCCTGAATTCTATGTTCCGCTGATTCTTTGAATGATGCAAATTTCTTCTCTTTTGAGAAGGGACTTTTAGTAATAAGAGAAATAATCTTTTGTAAGGACTTGATAGCTTGGCTATACTCCTCTTGTTTGAGGTAGCTAGTTGCTTTATACTCTTCTTTTTCGACAGAGGCTGAGAGAATTTTTCGGCGAATTTCGAACTGAGTGATTCCTAATGGGCCAGTATTGTCCCGGGCTCTGTCTAGAATTTTAATATTGTTGGCTTTGCCCACAGATGGAGCTGCCGAGACTTTTTGTCCTTTCTTTAAGTCTGCCAGCATGTTGAGAGCAACTTCGTAGCTGTTTATGGCCTGTGTCCATTTCCCTTGAGATCTTTCTGAATTGCCGAATTCCACCTGCAACCTGGTACGACTCCTTATTAAAAGTTCTTCAATGTCGGCCAGTGGCACGGGGGAGTTTTTCCCCAATTCTTTTGCTTTATTAACTGCACGTTTAAAAGTATCGGAAGTATTTTGCCACTTGGCGGCTTCGGCCATTTTTTCTCCCTTGGCAAGAAGTTCTGATATGTCTTTACGTGTCTGTAGTTCCTGGGCTGTTAGGTATGCCCCGTTAACTAGAATTCTACCTTGCAGGCCCTGTTGGAATCTTTCCGAGGCAACGAGGGCATTGAGTTTTTGAAGGAGCTCTTTCTTTTCATTTTTTTTCAGGAATTTTATTGATTCCAGATTACTTTGAGATTCTAGAACGAGGCGATTTGTCTCTGTGAACTCATTCTGATCCACTAATGTTTGAATGTTCTCCCAGTGTTGGAGGGCCTTGTTGTAACTGCGGATATCAAGAACAAGCAGGAGGACGACTACTGCAATAACCAGGGAAATACCCCCACCAATTATCTTGAAAAGGTTTGAGCTTTTTTCTTTTTTTATGGGCTCAGGGGCAGGGGGTGCTTGTGGTTTTGATGTAGGCTTTTCTTTTTGTAATCGAGGAATTTCACGCTCATCTTCGCTTTCAAGAGAGAGGGAGATTTGCTCTGTTGTTCCAGAAGTATCACTTGCTGCCTCCTGAACAGTGAAATCTATTTTTTGCAGCGGGATTTTGTCACTGTTTGCAGTGGTCCATTCGAGGGCTTCACTGTTAAACACGTTTTCAGTGCTGTATTTCTGAAAAGCGATAAGATTGCCGATGTGAACAACGAGCTCCGCTAAAGAATGAGACCCGTCCCAGAAGTCTCCTATACGGACAGCATCAGGATCAATGTCAGGATGAAAAATAGAAGTCAAGGGTTTACAGTTGGGTGGGAAATGGGGGTAGCCGAAAGGTAAAGTGATCTCTACCCGATGGGAGTCCGCCTCAACAACTTGCCCTGCCTCATTTTTTGTCAGGCCCTTGATACGATATTCTATTTGATATGAATTAGGAGGATCTCCTTCAGTGGAAAGTATTTTGACATAGGGGGAGTGGGAAAACCTATCCTGGATTTCATTATAATCATCAGCTAACTGGTTAGTGTCTACAGCCATACCATCAAACCTCGATATTCTTCATTGTTATGTTTTTTGCTTTAATATTCAACTTAATCAATATTGTATAAAAAATAGTTGAAATTACATAGCAATTTTTACCGGGGAGCAAGTGTGCCTCCTGTGATAATAACTATGGGGAGTTATGAACCCTGTGATCGAATACGATCAATCCGGCAGGGTGGTAATAAAACAGGGTTTTTTAGATTTATCATTTCTCGTTAAGGGCTTTTTTTGTTAATAATATATGGAAGAAGTAGTAAATGGCTAAATGATAAACGGAAACGGACTGAATGAGCTCTTTCATAGCAACTTTTCAAATTGTTGAAGATAAGAATTGCCCTCTTTATGGGTTAGGCGATGTCCTGCAATTGTCTGACAAGGCCCTTGTCCCCCCTCCAGGGAAACCTGTTTGTCTTATTCTTGCGCGAGAAATGACAGAACTTTTATTCTCTTTGATTGCCAAGAAGGGCGATGATCCTGATTTTGATAAGTTGTATAGTTGCTCCGGCTGTTCGGGTCTTATTAAATTTAAGAGGCAAAGCGGTGAGGCGAAGAATCAGGAAGAGACAGCGTCAGCTGTGTCCCTGATAATAGGTACAGCACCTGATTTGCCTCCTGGTTTAATGGATGGTCTTGAAGAAATGGCCATTTTTCAATGTGTTGAAAAAGAGAGCTTATCTCATACACTGTCCTATTTTTCGTATAAGAAATTTGCTTCCGGCGATGAGCTCTATTGCAAAGGAGAAGAGGGCCGACATGTAAACATTATCTTGACGGGTAAAGTTGCAGTAATTGATGAGGATTTAACTCTTGCCATGCTTGGAAAAGGAGAAGTCCTTGGGGAGATGAGTCAACTGGCCTCTCAGGCGGTCTGTGCCACAGTCAAAGCCGTTGAAGAAACAGAGGTGCTCAGTATCAGTGGTGACGACTTGAAAATGGTTATGAATGATAATCCGTCTCTCTATTTGTATCTTCTGCAACTGCTTACCGGTCGCCTTACCAGAACCAATGCAGCCCGTCTTCAAGAGGTTGCATCTGCCATGAGTGGATCTTTGAGTGAAATGCCTCAGATAGAGATATTTCAAGCTTTAAATATGAATGCGAAAACAGGAGTATTGACCTTGGAATTTCCTGAAGAAACAGCCAGTGTCTCTTTCAGGGATGGTGAATTGGTTCGTGTCCGGTATGCTGGAAAAG
Source organism: Desulfobia sp. (assembly GCA_030608985.1). Taxonomy (GTDB): domain Bacteria; phylum Desulfobacterota; class Desulfobulbia; order Desulfobulbales; family SURF-16; genus Desulfobia. The sequence continues at coordinate 3,232 of JAUWDC010000010.1, forward strand.
AAAATCAGGAAGCCTTTAACAATATTGTAGCTGAGAAAAACAGAGGCCGTTTTACGTTCAGTTCTCATCTGCCGGATCAGGACATGGCGGCTGAGGAACTCGGTGATTTTATGAAATTACTGATGGACGCTCTTCGTAAAGTCGATGAGGATGCTGACGAATAGTTTACTTATCCAGATGAAAGATATCTTGGTAATTTCGAAATTGTTCTGCAAAGTCGAGCCCATATCCCACAAGAAAACCTTTTGGAACATCAAAACCTTTATAGTCGATTTTGATCTTTTCCAGCCTCCGTTCTTTTTTATCAATCAGGGCGCAGATGTGTATATTTCCTGATGTCCGTTTCTGAAAATATTCTTTCAGCCAGGCCATGGTTCGGCCCGTATCAATAATATCTTCCACCAGAAGTATTTCCTGAGTTTCAATTGGAATTTCGATGTCTTTGGAAAATTTTATTGTCTGGGAAGAGTCGGTGGAGGATCCATAGCTGGCAACGCGAATGAAATCAATTTGAAGGGGAATGTCAATCTGCCTGACCAGATCGGCAAGAAATATAAAAGCGCCATTGAGAATGCCAATTACCAGGAGTTCTTTCCCTTGGAAATCGCGGCTGATTTCTCGACCCAGCTCTTTGACTCTCTTCTGGATGGATTCAGCAGAGATTATCTTTTTTCTGTTGTTCATGCAGCATCTCTATAAGAAGATCAACATGAGGGGACTCCGTCGGTAATTGATTCCCATGATCGATTCAGTTCTGCATTGAAGGAAAAGACAAAATCTTCAACTTTCACATCCAGGAAAGGTCTATGGTGTTCCTGGATGTGAATCCAGGCAAAAGAATGAGTGATATCCGGGCGTTCTGTGTGGCCCGGCATAGCAGCATCACGCTCAGCGGCAAATAAGTTTGCAAGATGCACCAAGGATACCAGGATATTGTTTTCACGAGTCTTTTCAGGTGTGTGATGCATGAGAATTACATCCAGGTAGGGCTTGGGGAGACCAATTTTTTCACCCAGGAAGAATCCGGCCTGGCTGTGATCAATTCCAACATATTTTTTTTCTGCCATGTTGATGTCTGTTTCAAGGAAATCAGGTCGTAGCAGTTGAGGATAGAAGTCAGGCTCTTCCAGATCGAGAGAAAGTTTTCCAATATCGTGAAGCAAACCTGCCAGGTAAACATCTTCTGACACTTTGAGACTGATGCTATCTTTAAGCAATTCCGCTATGCGTCCAACCACGATGGCGTGCTGCCAGTACGAGGCTGTTAACGAGAAAAATCCACCAAAGAGGTGCTTTTCGCCGACTGTTTTTAATACTTCATCTTCTATAACCTGTTTGATGTGATCCATTCCCACTGTAATCAGTGCATGAGGAATGGAATTGACGGTGGTTGTTCGCCGGAAGAATGAAGAATTGGCAACCTGAAGAACTTTGGCGGCAAGAGCAGGGTCGAGGGAAAGAAGTTGTGCGAATTCCCTGGTGTCAGTGGACTCTCCTTTCACAAAAGATGAGAGTTGAGTCGTGAGAGTCGGGTTGATTATTATATTGATATTGTCCTGAATTCGTCGCTTGATTTTTGTTCTGGAAATAGATTTCTCTTCCGGAATGGGAGGAAGAGCAGAGATGTCTACTATGTTTTTCAGGCTCTTATTCTCCATGGTACGGGCTGGTTCGGTCCCCGCCTCAGGCTTTGGAGACGTTTCTGCAGAAGGTAGTTTGAGAGCGGTTTCCTCTTTTTTTGTTTTGGCAGGAGAATCGATGACTTTTTTGTTCGTAGCAATGAGTCGACCAACCAGAATTTCACAGAAACGCCGGTAAAATTTCAATTGGAGGAATACTGACGCACTGCCAAGAATATCAGGTTCAACCCGCAACAGGTAGCATTCGTCTACCGCTTCGACACCAGCAGTTCGTTTTGCTTCCGAAACAAAAGCCATCTCTCCAAAAGTTGCCCCGGTATGCAGTCGTGTAAGTTCCTTGGTTTCTCCTTTATTATTGACAGTCATAAACACGGAGACAGTGCCCTTAACCAAGATATACAATACTCTTTCTGTGGCATCTTCTTTGATAATCAAAGTCCCTGGCACCACTTTCAGCCAGCGGCTTACGGAAATGAGCTGCTTAAGTTCATTGTCATCAAAATCTTGGAAAAAATTGATTTTTTTGAGAAAACGTGCCTGGTTTAAGCTAGTATCTTCTTTTTTCTTTTTGGAGGACATAGTTATTTTCCGTAAAAGTAAGCCAATGCTGGAAATCTTGGTAAAACTTATATCGAATTCAGATCAAGTGTCTAAAGTGCGCTTAATTTTAAAGTGCCTAAAGTTTCGGGAGTTAATCTGATCAGATATTTCCTTAACTTAAGGCACCTTAGTACACTTTCAACTTTAAGTACTTTGCTGAAACAACTCTGCATAGTTATTTTACCAATTAATAGCCACACCTGAACAGTTACCTTAGATCTTACTATTTTCCGATACAGAATTGATCAAATATCATATCCAGAACATCCTCGGTAGTTGTTTCACCTATGATGTCACTTAAGTGGTCCAGTGCGCTCTGTACGTCAACTGCAAGTAAATCGGCAGACATATTATTTCCCAGTCCGGTCGTGATCAGCCAGGTGGAATCAAGAGCCTTTTTTAGCGCGGAGCGCTGTCTCACATTGGGAACACAGGAGTGGCCAGGGTCCCATTGTTGACCTTTGGTCACCAGCTTAAAAATTTCCTGTTCCAATTCTGCTATTCCCTTATGCTGGGTTGCAGAAACAGCAACACATTGATGATTCCCAAATTCAGCAGGGCATTGATGTGGATCCATGCTGCCGACATCAATTTTGTTCAGCACCAATAGGAGGGGCTTTCCCTCTATAGTCTGGTATAGGCTCCGGTCATGCTCGGTGATTCCTTCACATGCATCTAAAAGAAAGAGAACAAGATCAGCCGATGACAGTTTTTGCCTGGCCCTTTCAATACCTATTTCCTCAACCTGTTCCGCATGATCGCGGATACCAGCTGTATCTACTATTCTGACAGGCATTCCACGAATATTCAAGACTTCTTCTATAGTATCTCTTGTCGTGCCGGGAGTGGCCGTCACAATTGCGCGGTCTTCTTTCAGAAGAGCGTTAAGCAGGCTTGACTTGCCAACATTTGGCCTGCCGAGAATAACAACAGAAATACCTTCCCGGTATATTTTCCCTTGATCTGCAGAGGATATGAGCGTCTCAAGCGGCCTGATTACCTCCCGAGCAAGCTGATCACTCATTTTTGTGGCATTGATAATTTCAACATCGTCTTCAGGGAAATCAATGGCCACTTCTATTATTGCCCTGAGAGAAAGAAGTGAATGGCGTATATTACCGACCATTTCATTCAACCTGCCTTGCAGGGTGGACATAGCGAGTCCAAGGCTTTCTTTTGTCTGGGCTTGGAGAAGTTCAATAACTGCTTCAGCCTGAGTCAGGTCGATCCGGCCATTGAGAAAAGCTCGCTTTGTGAATTCTCCAGGTTGTGCGAGGCTGGCCCCGTGTTTGACAATCTGGTCCAGTATCTCTTCCAGAACAATATAGCTGCCATGACAATGTATTTCGACTATATCTTCCCGTGTATACGTTTTGGGGGCTTTCATATAGACAGCCAGGACCTCATCAATAATACGGCCTGTTTCTGGGTTTTTGATCCAACCATAACGAAATGTATGGCTGATAAACTGAGCTGGAGAATGGGCTGTAGAAAAAAGCTTTTGAAGGATTGGGAGTGATTGGCTGCCGCTAATGCGTATAATTCCAATTCCACCTGGGCCAGGAGGAGTAGCGATTGCTGCTATGGTAGGATCTTCAGTTAGTCGGGACATGTGCTTTGTCACGTGTGTTCCCTGATTTTCATTTATTTGGAGAAGATTTTCTAGCCTGGTTTACTTCTTTTCCCTTGCGCCGACGAGAAGGACGTTTTTTCCCTTTACCCGGGAGATAGATGAGAATTTTTTTAAAGAGCCCATCCCCAACACTACGACTTCGAATGGTTTTATCGTCCTGAAGAGTCATATGAACAATGCGGCGTTCTGCAGGGTTGAGAGGTGGGATTGTCTTAGTCTTACCGGTTTCCTTGGCTTCAACTGCCAGCTTCTTCGCCTGTTCTATCAGGCTTGTCCGACGTGTTTCACGAAAGTTGTCGGCATCTATCGAAAAGAGCACCCTTAGGGGGAATTTGGCGCTGATCATTTTGCGTAATAGATATTGGAGGCTGTCGAGAAGCTGTCCGTCTTTCGATGTCAGTTTGTCATTAAAGTCACTGGAGATCTGCAGGAAGATTTTGTTATCTTTCTCCGAGACAGAAATTTCTGAAGGAAACCCCATGAGTTCGAGGAGACGATGGAGGTTTATTTTAAGATAATCAATCACCTCAGGTGACGGAACTGCCACCTGCTGCCTGGAAGTGCTTTTTGTCTTCTCATGGTCGGCGACAGGTTTTTCCGTGGCGGATTTTGGAGCAGCAACAGCAGCATCACGGTCTTTTATCTCTCTCTTTTTCCTCTTTGTCGAGGTACTGGGTGAGTCGTCCTGAGAAGGCCTGTTTTTGCTTTTGGTCTGCAGATTTATTTGTTCTTTCTGAGAGACTTGAATGATAGCCTTTTTTTTGCACAGGCCGAAAATGCCCGTGGAGCCGGTGGAAACAATTTCAATATTGAGTTTTTCACGGGGAACAGAGAATCTGGCGCAGGCTTTGTTAATTGCCTCATCAATATCTTTTCCCTTAAATTCCATTTTTGCCGTCATATTGTTCTCCATTTAAGCACGCTGTGGCTATCATTATGATTTTCCAGATTTAGACAGGTAGAGAGAAGTTAATCTGACTTGTTGATAGCATACTGTTGGGCAATGGATAATACGTTGTTAATAAACCAGTACAATACGAGCCCTGATGCAAAATTGAGGAACATGAAAATGAATATCAACGGTAAAAATTTCATAATTTTTGCCTGCATTGGATCTCCAGTGGTGGGGGTCATTTTCTGTTGGAGAAACATAGAGGCTCCCATGAGGAGAGTCAGAACCGGAATACCGCCAAGATAAGGTATATCAATACCGATTCCCAGACGATCCGGGGTTGAAAGATCTGTTATCCACAGCATGAATGGTGCGTGGCGTAACTCAATGGTTGCCAGAAGTACTTTATACAGCGCAAAGAAGACAGGTATCTGGAGCAGCATTGGGAGGCAGCCGCCGACAGGATTTACCTTGTATGTCTTGTACAGCTGGATCATCTCCTTGTTAAGTGCTTCCTTATTGTCTGCATGTTTTTCCCGCAGCTTTGCCATTTTGGGCTGCAGCTTCTGCATTGTTTTCATGGATTTCATACCCTTTTGAGCAATTGGCCAGAAAAGGGCTTTTATAATAATAGTGACCAGGATAATAGCCCAGCCATAGTTATGGATATAGCCATAGAGAAAATTCAGCAGGGAGAGCATAGGTTTTGCCAGGATATCGAACCAGCCGAAGTTGACTATTTTATCAAGATTATTGCCAACTGTCTCCAGAATGCTCAACTTCTTAGGCCCGAAAAAGATTGTATACTGGAATTGCTTCTGACTGCCTGCAGGGATAACCACAGGACTTTCTGTAAGGGTGGTGTTGACTTTACGGCCATCGGTTGAAGTCAGGTGGACAGTCTGCTGGCTGGACATTGCAGGCATGATGCCGGTCAGAAAATAGGTATCTTCATATGCCACCCAGTCAATCTGGCCATTACGAATCTGGGGACCATCTTTTCTCAGATCATCAGGCTTGATTTCTTCGAGGGCGCCGTTCTGAAAGAGTGCGGAACCGTGAAAGAGAAAAGTATTTCTTTTGTTTGTAGTCTCCTCAAATGGCATATTGGTAAAAGATAAATAGGGCGCACCTTGTACCTGATGTTCAGATCTGTTTTCGATATTGATGTCAAGCTGAATTTGATACTCATCCGCGTTGAAAGTCATCGTTCTTGTTATTTCCAGCCCTGATGGTAACGATGTGTTTAACGTTAGAAAATCATCGCCACTGTACACCGTGACTTTTTCTTTGTCTGCGACATAAGCTGGAATCAGAGCATCCACAGGCTCTGTATTCCAGGAAAAATAAAGGGGCAGTTCTCGTGGCGCTGTTGTTTTTATCAGTTCCTTATTCTCAGAGCCCTCACTCATGGATTCTTTGTAATTTTTAAGTTTGAAACTTTTAAAACCACCTCCAGCACTGGAAACAATAGCTGTGTACAATGGAGTTTCAATAGTGATATCTCGACCCTGGTGCTGAAATGATGTAGGCGGAACGCTTGGGGGGGTCTGCTGTAAAGATGGGGTTTCCGGAGTGAGTGTAGTCTCCACAGTGGCCGAGGTGGAGGTTTGCTCCTCGATTGTGCCCGGGGTATCAACAGGCTGCTGAGGGGGAACAAAAAGAAACTGATAGCCAAGTAAAATAACAAGAGAGAGTATGACAGCTAAAAAAACTCGTTGGGTATCCATGATGAATTTTCCTTTATTCCATAAAAGGGTGCTGTAAGATTATTGCACACACCCTGGGTCTCGTTTTAGAGATTTTTATATTTAGTGCCTTAAATGGTAATTTTCGTGTTTTTCGTGGCAAGAAATTAAAAAATGTATTCGAAATAAACTGCTTGCCTCTACGGTTAAGGCACTTATGCAGGACCTTAATTCTTTTCAGTTTATCTGGGTTAGTAGTGTGTAAAGGTGTCCTTTACAGGGTCATAACCGCCGGGATTGAAGGGGTGGCACCGTAGTATTCGGCGGATGGCTAGATACATACCACGCCTTGGGCCAAACTGCGAAATGGCTTCAATGGCATATTGGGAACAAGTTGGCGTAAAACGGCAGGATTGGGGAAATAGTGGGGAGAGGACAACCTGATAAGATCGTATACAAAAAAGGAAAAGTTTTTTCAAGATATCCACTTAAGCTCCATATGGCGTGATGATGTCAGGCGGGTGGCGAAATGAGGATGCTGACGGCCTGTTTCACTTCCTGTGGGCTATTGGGAGTAAAGTCTTTACGAATGGCAAAAATGATATCTGAAGGTGGGCTGATGAAATTTTTATTCAAGCGATAAAATTCCCGGATAATTCTTTTTATCCTGTTTCTTCTAACCGCCTTTTTTATGCCATGTATACTGATGCCAAGCCTGTTCTCTGTTAATCCATTTTTACAATAGATTAAACTGAACCTGTTCCCCCGCAGTCGTTTTCCCTTTCTATAAACCCGCTGATATTCACCCGGCCTTCGTAAAAGGCTTGATTTGGGCAATACAAAATTTCCCGCCACTCTGCTCGGTCTTACAGCGCCGGTTCCGTTATGCTGAAAGCCTTTTGCGGCCCCTGGCTCGACGACTGTTAATGATAGCTCTGCCTGCTTTGGTTTTCATACGTGTACGGAAACCATGGGTACGGCTGCGTTTAATGTTACTTGGCTGAAATGTTCTTTTGCTCATATTTTTTTACCTCGGTAATTTCCCTGCCTGCTTATCGCGGGCTAACTATGTATGAAAAAGCAGCACTGGGTAATCACTTTGCCTGTTCCCTTCCGGGAGCGTCCAGTCACTGCTCTGTAAGTCGAAAAAAATAGAATCAGCTATACTACCAGTATGTATAAAATTGTCAAGTAGCTCTTGATGTGTGTTCAGGAATATTGATGTTCTCGTTAAAAGCCATAATCTGAATTATCGCCACCAATAAATTCAATCAGTTACAAAAGATTCACGCGGCGTATGAGTGCTTTTTACGAATACGTCA
>JAUWDC010000011.1 GCA_030608985.1 Desulfobia sp.
AGTGCCTGGTGTGAATAGCAGGTTTTTTTCGAGTTCTAATATATAGTTGTCTTCACGGGTGGTCTGATTTTCTGTGGAAAAAGACAGAGGGAAATCAATGCAGGAGTTACACTGGTCTTCACAGTGATCATCTTCCTCGTCCTTAAAACTGTGGTCGGTTACTGTTGTATTGTAAGCAGGCAGAGAAGGGGCAGCTGTTGACTCAATTGATACATGTCCGTCGTCACCAAAGCAAACAATGCTGGCATTTCCCAAGCCGGGAAAGCTGCAGAGATACGCTGTAAGCGATATGACCACCGTCAGTATTTTAAGGCTATGATGCTTCAATTTCATAATAGTTCATCAGATCTGCTAAAATTTGCACCACTCCGGCCTGTAAAAGCTTACCAGTGCTTTAGATTCGTTCATTTGGGACTGCGCAGCATACTGGTGCTATTCAAGCAGGCCAAAATGGACGAAGATGAAGTGCTGGTAAGCTTTTACTCAATTTCATCTTGGCAATGGACAAGTAAACAAGTTGGTAGTAATACAAAATTAATGAGTATCTACACTTGCTGACTCTTTTTTTTTGATAAAGTTCAGAAAAATTATAGTTCAGCTTCCCGGTATCAGCGCCCTCATTTCCCTCACGGCCTGATCAAGGCCGACAAATATTGCCCGCGCCATAACTGCATGGCCGATGCTGAGTTCTTCGATTTTGTCTAAGGCAGCAATCCTAGCTGTATTGACGTAGTTGAGGCCGTGGCCGGCGTTCACCCGTAAACCGGCATAAAAGGCCTCATCAACTGCCTGGGCAATCAGGTCAAATTCTTTATTTTCTTCCTCTTCACTGGTGGCATCGCAATATCGTCCCGTGTGAATTTCAACAAATGTGGCTTTCACTTCCTTGGAGGCCTGAATCTGGGAAGAGGCAGGATCGATAAAAAGACTCACCGGAATCCCGCCCTTGTTCATTCTCTCAATAACGGTAGAGAGACGATCAAGCTGACCGGCAACATCGAGACCGCCTTCTGTGGTGAGCTCCTGTCTTTTTTCAGGAACAAGCGTGACCATATCCGGTTTGATGTCCAGGGCAATGCCTATCATTTCTTCTGTGGCGCCCATTTCAAGATTCAATTTGGTTTTCACCGTCTGGCGAAGGAGTGTAACATCCCGGTCCTGGGCATGGCGACGATCTTCCCGAAGATGTATGACAATACCTATCGCACCGGCAAGTTCACAGATGCCGGCGGCAAGTACAGGGTCTGGTTCGTCTATGCCTCTTGCCTGTCTCAGCGTTGCAACATGGTCGACATTAATGGCGAGTTTTGTCACGGGGGTGTCTCCTTTTAGATGGGGTGCGGGTAAATTCTTACAGGGTTTTAGCTCAAATTGTCAATGGATCATTGTATTCAGAATTTAATTTTGCCAGAAGCTTTTTCTCAAAGGAAGCCATTTCCTGAGCTTCCAGTTCATCTCGTTCGTGATCATAACCTAACAGATGTGTTAGTCCATGCACTTGTAAAATCGTCAGGTAGTTTTCAAGAGGGACATGTTTTTCCGTAGATTCTCTTATTGCCGTGTCAATTGAGATAACAATATCTCCAAGAAGAATCGGTTCACGTTGGATCTCCTCATCGTCATGCATAGGGAAGGAGAGAACATTGGTGGGTGTATCTTTATGGCGGTATATCGAGTTGAGCTCCGTCATCCTGTTGTCGGAAACAAGCAGGATACTCAGTTCACTCTCTGCATGATCAACAAGCTCCAGCAGTTTTTCCGCTGTTTGTCTGATGTAATCCAGGTCAAAAGAAAGAATGTTAACTTCACTTCGCAGAAGAACCGCCATCTGATCAAGCCTTTTTTACAGATTTTTGATGTTTTCGCTCATAGGCCTGGATAATTTTCTGGACCAGAGGGTGGCGGACCACGTCAGCATCGGTAAAATAGGTGGTTGAAATCCCTTTTACTTTCTTTAAAATTCTAGTGGCATGAACCAGGCCTGATACATGTTCAACTGGAAGATCAACCTGAGTTATATCACCGGTGATGACAGCGTTGGAGTTGAAGCCAAGACGGGTAAGGAACATTTTCATCTGTGCCGGTGTAGTATTTTGGGCCTCATCCAGGATGACAAAGGCATTATTTAAGGTGCGGCCCCGCATAAAGGCAAGTGGCGCAATTTCAATAATGTCACGCTCTATCAGATCCGCAGCCCGTTCCCGACCCAGCATATCGTTAAGCGCATCATGAAGAGGACGAAGGTATGGATTTATTTTTTCAGCTATGTCGCCGGGGAGAAATCCAAGTTTTTCTCCGGCTTCCACTGCAGGCCGTGTCAAAATAATTGCTTTGACCTGGTTACTGGTATACGCGGCAATAGCCATTGCAACAGCGAGATAGGTCTTTCCCGTGCCGGCAGGACCTATCCCAAAAGCAATATCATGATGGCGGATAGCCTCAATATATTCTTTCTGGTTGATACTTTTGGGAGAAATTACCCGTTGTTCAGAAGTGATATAAACCTTGTCGAGAAAAATTTCTCTCAGGTTGGAACTGGGCGAGCGTTCCATGATCCGTAGACCATAGGCAACATCGGTTGGATATATGGGAAACCCGGTGGCGATAAGATCATAGAGTTGGTTAAGCGTATTTTTTGCAATCTCAACCTCATCCCTGTCTCCGGTTATCGAGAGGCTTGTCCCCCGGGCTTTAACCGTGACACCAAGAGCTTTCTCTATAGCCTGAAGATTACGGTTTAAATCGCCGTAAAGCATTCTGGCTGCTTCATTATCTGAAAAAGAAAGCTCCTGGCTTAAAGACTCACGAGCGTCTTTTTTTTTCACATTATTTGCCACTATTAAGTTTTTTCAGTTCATCATCGATGATTTTCTGGGCATCAGCAGCATTTCTTTTCTTTAAAATTCTGCCGTTGATGAAAATAGCGGGAGTACCGGTTACACCGGCCTGGGCGCCGTCACGAATGTCTTGCTCCACTTTGGTTTTTGTCTCCGGGCTCATCATGTCCTTTGAAAATTGGGCAATATCAAGGCCGATTTTCTTGGCGATTTCCATGAGCGTGTTAGGATCATTAAGCTTCTTGATGTTCAGGAAAAGCTCATCATGGTATTCCCAGAATTTACCCTGCTTTTCAGCGGCAATAGAAGCATAGGCAGCCGGTTTTGCCTGTTTGTGCATACGCAGAGGAAAGTGTTTGAAGATGACTTTAACGGTTTCCATGTTATTATCGAGCACCTGCTCGAGTAGCGGCCCCATCCGGGCGCAGTAAGGTCATTGGAAATCACTGAAAATAACAAGAGAAACAGGGGCGCTTGCCGAGCCGAGAAAAGGCGACCCCTGGGTGTTAATTGAGACTATAAAGTTATATGAGATTTGTTGAACTTCCCCGGTTTCCTTACTGCTCAGGGTGATTTTGTTATCAATTCCCGCCCGGTCAAACCCGGTCACCGAAATATTGCTCATGGCCGGATCCACTTCAAGAGTATCTTCAATATTTCCCTGGGCTGAAACGATCTGAACCTTGCCGGGAGAAAGAATAAAAATGTATTTTCCATCAAACGATGTGGCAATGTCCAGAGTAGGGGTGTCAGCTTTAAAGCTGTTGTTTATTTTCCAGTCTATTTTCGCCTGTACCGACGATGCAAGTCCTATACAGAACATGATGGCCAGTGCAGCGATCTTCCAATTCCTCATTGTACCTCCCTTTTGTTACTTAAGATTTAAGTTGAACAAGGTGTTAAGTTTTAAGTAAATTTATCAGATTATCCATTGCTTAACACTTAAAACTATGACTCCAGATAAAAATCGAAGCTAATACTACAGCGACATTTTGTTTAACACCACGAAGAACACGAAGAGCATGAAGATTTTTTTTCTTTTAACTTCGTGTGCTTCGTGTTCTTCGTGGTAAATAATTATCAATTCTTCAAGGCCAATTGTCAAATAATTTCAGTGGTAAATTCAATATCAGGCGGATGCTGCAGGAGCTCATTCAAGGAATCTGTTCAGTAGTATGCTCAGATGTTCCACACGTATTGAAGATGCCTTTTTTCCAGTTCCCCGCATAAGCTGCATTAAACAGCCACTGCAGGTAGTGACAACTTGCAGGGCGGAAAGTTCTGAAACTTCATCAAGGAGGGGATCCAGTATCTGTTGGGAAAGATTGGGCTGGGCTAAAGAAAACAGTCCGCCATGTCCACAGCATTGAGGACCATGGGGCAATTCCAGCGGACTGCTCCCGGAAGCAATAGTAATAAGACGACGTGGGGCGATAAGTATCTTTTGCAACCCAAAACGAAGATGGCATGGGTCATGGTAAAATATGCGGGGAGATGACGGAGTATGAGAAAAAGAGAGCTGATCAATCCGAGAGAGAAAAAAGCTTGAAAATTCGCAGACTCTTTTTGCAAAGTCTTCAGCTCGCTCAGCCCAATCAGGATCATCAGCCAGCAAGTCCGAATAGCCGCGAAGATGTGTATAGCATGATGCGCATGATGTCAGGATTGGAAGATGTGAGTCAGAAAAAGCTGTAATGTTTCGGCGGGCAAGTTTTTTTGCTTCCTCCGTGTCTCCACTGCTATAGGACGCCAGCCCACAGCATGTCTGGCCAGGGGGAACAGCTGGATATGCCCCTGTGGCCTTTTCCGTCAGGTGAATTGTCGATGAAGATATCGTCGGTGACAGATAGCGTGCCATGCAACCTGTGAAATAACTGATCTGAGCGTTTGCAGTATTTTTATAATCAGACAGAGAGAGCACGTTAGCAGCTTCATTTCCTTTAGCAATCTCAGGGAATGGCAGCAGTTTTCGTAAACCGCTTTCCCTGGGGATTCCGGACAAAAGGTTTTTCTGTAATGTCCCAAGGCTGTCGAGAATATGAGGTGAAGCCAGAGCTTTTTTTGTCAGGAGTTTTTTGAAATGGAGGGGGCCGGCCAACCGCGGGAAATCACATCTTGTTTGTCGGATAATTGAGGGAACATCTATACCCCGTGGGCAGACATCGGCACAGGCTCCGCAGAGAAGACATTTAGAGAGAATATCTCCATAGGCCCGCGACCTAGTTTTTTTGCGTAGTGTAATAAAAAGATGAAGTCTTCCCCTGGCTGTGTAGGATTCTTTTCCTGTTCTCTGATACACCGGACAGACAACAGTACAGGCCCCGCATTTAGCGCATTTGGTTGAGGTCAGATTATGTGTGTGGCTCATTTACTCATAGTGCCTTAAGTGACTAAAGTGATCTAAAGTGAAAGTACTATCTGATCAGACGATTCCTTAACTTTAGCTCACTTTAGTCACTTATAATTTTAGGCATTTTTTCGGCTTGGCCGCAATCACTTCTGCCAAAGCAGGTACGCTTTTATAAAGGGGTCCAGCCCACCATCAAGGACTCTATCCACATTGCCGACTTCATAATTGGTCCGGTGATCTTTGACAAGGCGATAAGGCTGCATGACATAGGATCGTATCTGGCTTCCCCAGGCAATTTCCTTTTTCTCTCCCTGCAGTTCCTGGCGCTGTTCCTGCTGCAGCTCCTTTTCACGTTTATACAGCCGAGCTTTAAGCATTTTCATTGCTACGTCCTTATTGCGGTGCTGGGAACGTTCATTCTGGCACTGGACAACAATATTGGTGGGCAGGTGGGTGATGCGTATGGCAGAGCTTGTCTTGTTGACGTGCTGGCCTCCGGCGCCGCTGGCTCGGTATGTGTCTATCCGCAGATCTTTTTCATTGATGTCAACTTCGATGGTGTCATCAAGTTCCGGAAAAATAAAGACAGAAGCAAAGGATGTGTGGCGTCTGCCGCCGGCGTCGAAAGGTGAGATTCTTACCAGTCGATGGATTCCCATTTCAGAACGCAGATAGCCATAGGCGTAATGTCCCTTAATCATTACTGTCACATTCTTCACCCCGGCCTCATCTCCTGGCAGGAAATCAAGAAAGTCAGTGCTGAAACCTTTATTCTCAGCCCAGCGAAGATACATGCGCAACAGGATATCTGTCCAGTCCTGAGCCTCGGTCCCACCAGCTCCGGCATTAATAGAGAGCATGGCGTTATTGGAATCATGTTCACCAGAGAACATGCATTCCAGTTCAAGGGAAGTAATTCTGGAATTCAGTTTTTTCAGAACAAGCGAGGCCTCTTTTTCAGTCGCTGTATCCTGCTCTTCAGTGGCAAGTTCCAGCAGTATTTCGGCCTCTTCCAGAGAAGAGGAGCAGGATTCCCAGTTATCAATAGGGTCTTGGAGGCTGCTGATTTGTTTCTGGATTATAGTTGCCTCTTCAGCATTATCCCAGAAACCGGGTTTTATGGTTTGGGCCTCGAGTTCTTTTATTTGCTCTTTCTTATCAGCAACATCAAAGATGCTCCTTTAAGGCGAGCAGCCTTTCTTTGATGTTGCGAAGTTTTTGCTGTAGTTCTGCTGACATATTTCATCCTTCATTAAAGCAGTGAAAACCTGGTCTTCAGGGCCAGGTCAGAGTTGTTTGGCTATGGCCGTAACCAATAGAACAAGTGTCTAAAGTGCCTAAAGTTAAAAGTGCCTAAAGTATCGGTACTTAATTTTATCCGGTATTTCCTTCTTAACTTGAGGCACTTTTAACTTTAGTTCACTTCACACTTCTAAGGTTAATCACAAATCAATCAAATACTATAACGCATAGACAAGAAGCAGAAAAGAGCAAAAAGCTCATCTCTTTTTACGCGTTACCAATGCTGCGATTATAAAAGGCAGCCACAGGAAGAGGCAGAAAAGCGGAAAAAGGTAGCCAATACGATTGAAAAAGGTTTTTTTGTGAACAAGAGGAAGCTGTTCTGAAATGAAGCATGATGTGAAAAGAGGAGTTGCCTGGACAATATGTCCTGTTGGTTTTACGAAACAGCTGATGCCTGTATTGGCAGACCTGGCAAGGCTCCGACGATTTTCCACAGCCCTGAAAACAGCCATGGATAAGTGTTGAATCGATGCATTTGACCGACCGAACCAGGCATCGTTTGTTATATTCACCAAGAGATTTGCACCATTTTCAACCTGAATTCTTGCCAACTCAGGGAATATTGATTCAAAGCAGATAAGGATACCTATTTCAGCTTTTGGGCCAGTTAAGGGTTTTGATATTTGGCCAGCGCTGAAATTGCCCACTGATTCAACAAGAGGGGCAAGGAAGGGGAGCATATCACTTAATGGGATATATTCTCCGAATGGAACCAGGTGCTGTTTGAGGTAGACTTCACGCGATCCTTCCGGTGCAAACAGTATGGCACTATTGTAGATCTTTCTCCTGTCGTTGGAAATAGTAAAGAAGGGAATGCCGGACAGAAGTGCATAGTTATGGCGATTGACGGTACGCTCCAGGATTTCAGTAAATTCCATTTTGTCTGATGCCAGGATTGGGATAGCTGTTTCCGGCCATATGACAAAATCTATTTTTTTATCTGCAACAGCCTGGTTGGAAAGAAAGATGTGGGTGTCAATTGCTACTTTTCTATTTTCCGGCAGCCATTTTTGGTCCTGTTCAATATTAGGTTGAATTATTGAAGTGGCAATCGCTGGTATAGCACTGGCGTGTTCCTCTATCATGTGTAAACGAAAGAAGGAATAAGAACCAGCCGCAATAAATATAACCAGTGCATAGGCAAGGGGCAGGAATTGCCTTCTGGTGAGGAGTATAAAAAGAAAACTGTTGGCAAGCACAAGAAGAAAGGTAACTCCGTGATGGCCGGCAAGGTCAGCGACTTGGATGAGTACAGGAATGTTGAATTGCGTGTAGCCAAAATCCTTCCAGGGGAAACCTGTAAAAAGAATACCGCGGAGATAATCAAGCCCTACCCAGAAAAAAGGGGCTGTCCAAACAGGATTAATTTTTTTTGTCCAGCTCAGGAGCCCACAGAAAAGAGAGGTGTACAAACTCATATATGCCGCAAGTAGTATAAGAGCGGGAAAGGTGAGCCACC
The DNA here is from genome assembly GCA_030608985.1 of Desulfobia sp. Taxonomy (GTDB): domain Bacteria; phylum Desulfobacterota; class Desulfobulbia; order Desulfobulbales; family SURF-16; genus Desulfobia. The sequence goes on from JAUWDC010000011.1 coordinate 7,952, forward strand.
ATGGAAGGTGGCCATAGTTTCCCAGGGAAATTGTCACCCAGTGGAGGAGGAAGGTGTAATAAACCAGTCCTGATAGAAAACCGAGGCGGAGAGTGCGACCTGGTTTATTCTTATTTATTACATAAAGCAGAGGGACCAGGGCAAACCAGGCACAGAAACCCAGGTTCATGCCAGGTGAAGAGAGAATCAGCAGAAAAGCACTGAGAAGCGCAGCAAAGAGAGAAAAAAACATGAACTGATCAGGCTGATTTGTGGAGTTTAACTGTCTGGATGCGTCGTCGTGTTGCCGAGAGGACATGCATTTTTATAGCCCCATGTTCTATAGAGACTCCTGTTTCCGGAATTCGTCCAAGTGTATGTATGATGAAGCCTCCCAATGATTCATATGGGCCGTCGGGTATTGTCTCACTGAAGAAAGTTTCAATTTTGTCGAGATCTACTTTTGCAGAAGTTATGAGAGTTCTATCATCAATAACCTGCCACTCTTCTTCCTCTTTATCAGATTCGTCAACAATTTCTCCAACGATTTCTTCGAGAATATCTTCAAATGTCGTAAGGCCGCGAATTGAGCCAAATTCATCCGTTACAATAGCCATATGGATTTTCTGGGCCTGAAATTCCCTGAGAAGTGAGAGAATATTGTCATGTTCCCGGACGAAAAATGGTTTGTGAAGCAGGGTTTTTATTGGGGTCAGGGGTGGTTCAGTTGCACAGGAAAGCAGATCCTTGGCATGGATTATTCCGATAATGTGGTCCGGGTTGTCTTCGTAAATGGGAATCCTGCTGTAGCCTTTTTCTTGAATGAGTGCAATAAGTTGGCAATGGTCAGCAGTGGAAGGGGCAGACACGATATCAGTAGCAGGCGTCATGATTTCTTTGATCATGGTATCTCTGAAATCAAAGATACTGCTGATCATCTGTCCTTCCTGACTGCTTATCAGACCATGTTCCTCTCCTTCTTCAATCAGCTCCTGGATTTCCTGCTCAAGTTCTTTATGCGTGTCCGGCTGCAAAGTAAGACCAAGGGACTGCAGAAGTCGGCGAAACAGGGAAGGGGGTGAATCGTGTGAATGTTCTTTATTCATAATTGGTTGTTAGGTGAAAAGGGTATGCCTGTCAAGAAAAAATTGACGTTTTAGCCTGAAAAGGTTATACGCATTTTCCGTCTATAATGTCCTGAAATTGCATTTTTCCTGCAAAAAATCAAATAAGCACTTATAATGTGCATCTCACAAGACCTAACTGAATTAATATACCATGCCGTCAAAGAAAAAAGAAAAAATACTCATTGCCAATCGAGGCGAAATAGCCATTCGGATTGCCAGGGCCTGTCAAGATCTTGGGTTCGATTTTGTTGTTATTTACACAGAAGCTGATAAGGAATCATCACATGTATTTCCCTACCTTGAAGAAACCGGTGATGATAAAAGGGCCTGGAGGGTATCGAGCTATACAGATCCAAACGATATCCTTTCCATCGCAGATCATACCGGTTGCACAGCAATACATCCGGGGTATGGATTTTTTTCCGAAGATTTTCGCTTTGCCCGCAGGGTAACAATTCGGGAAAGACCGCTCACTTTTATTGGCCCGAAATGGGAAGTGATCAAGGATCTTGGTGATAAAATAAACACCAAGCGCGTCGCCAATAAGCTGGGAATTCCAACTATTCCGGGAACTGATGGTCCCATATATAATGAGTTGGAAGCCGAAGCTGTCGCTGCCAAACTTCTCGACGACCAGAGAGAGCAGGATATTATGGAACCATCCATCCTGGTGAAGGCGGCAGCCGGCGGCGGTGGTATGGGTATTGAGGAGGTTTTTCAGATTGAGCAGTTTCGTCGAACTTATCGCCAGGTGCAAAATTATGCCAAAAGACAGTTTGGCGACGGGGGCGTACTTATTGAGCAATGTCTCCGTGACTATAATCATATAGAAGTCCAGATTGTCTGCAGTAAACACGGTGAAAGAGTTCATTTCGGAACCAGAAATTGTACAATACAGAGTACCGGCCGGCAAAAAAGGCTTGAAGCGGCACCAGGTTTTGATGACTCGTGTTTTGCATATGATTTTGATGGTCAGGCAGTCCTTGATGATATTGTCAAACATTCCATCAAACTTGCCGCCCATGTCCGCTATGATAATGTCGGAACCTGGGAGTGGATAGTTTCCCGCAGCGGGCAGCCGTATCTTCTCGAGGTAAACACCCGTATCCAGGTCGAAAATGATGTGTCTGCCCGATATAGCTACATTGATGGAAAGCAGCCTAACCTGATCGAGGAGCAGATTCGTCTCGCCTTGGGTGAGAAGATGGGATATGCCCAGAAAGATATAAAATTTCATGGAGCAACTATCGAGTTTCGGATTGTTGCGGAGAACCCGTATAGAGGTTTTGTTCCATGGATAGGAACGATATCAAAATTTCAATTTCCCCAGTATGATTGGGCCGCAGTCTATACACAGGTGCCGTTTGATCGTCCTTATGCCATCCCAAGTGATTATGATCCCAATCTGGCCCTTGCCATTATCTGGGGAGATGATATGGATGACGCCAAAAAGCGTGGGGCTCAGTTTCTTGAAGAAATTGCCGTTGAAGGAGAAAATGGGGCGGGTGAACCGATTTTGACAAATCTTGAATACCTGCGGCACAATATCAGCCGCCTGTTAACATTTTGAATGAGCATTTAGCTGTTAGCTCATAGCTTTTAGCTACCAACTACAGCCGCAAAGCGGTGTACCATAATAACAATACATTTCTATGGAAGATATCCGAAAACAACTACTGAAGGCTTCAGAGCGAATCAACTACCTTGTTCAGATCAAGGATGATGAAGAATGGGGTAATTTGTCCGGCCTGCAGGAGAAATTTGAGAATATCCGGGAAGCTTTTTATGATGTCCCGGAAGATGAATTGCGGAAGCGAGTCAGAACCCTTGAAGTGAGTATCAAATTCCTTGAGGAGCGGTGTCAGT
>JAUWDC010000261.1 GCA_030608985.1 Desulfobia sp.
ACCTGGTTCCATATTGGCGGAGCCAGTATTCTTGCCGGGATAGGGTTTACCATGTCCATTTTTATTTCCGGTCTTTCCTTCCCGGACCCCAGCTATCTTGAATTATCTAAATTCGGTATTATGATAGCGTCAATGGTTTCAGCCAGCCTTGGGCTGACGGTTCTCTATTTCAGCAGCCGTCCTAGTGTCATGTCAAGGCTGAAATGACGCATCTCGCTTGACCTTTTTCACGCCTGCTGCGTTACGACTTGACTCACATAGCGCAACTATGCTCATCAAGCCGTGCCTTGCAGGCATAAAAAATGGCGGCGAGATATTACGCCATTTCAGCCTTGACACGACACTAGTACCCAAAAAATATAAAATACTTTTTTAACCCAGTGCACACAATGCGATATACGTAAAAATATCTAAAAGGAAAATTATGGAAGAAAAAACAGACTCATCACAAACGATAAGTATTGCAGAAGCATTAAAGACTCAGATTGTTGTCAACCAGGCCCTGGTTAATCTTCTTGTCGAAAAAGAGATATTTTCGAGGGAAGAGCTGATGGAGCACGTCAGGAGGATAAAGCAGGAGATGGAAGCGGTTGTTTCTGCAAATCAGTAGTGTAAAGGAGAGACCGTTTTGCTTCCAGGTGACAATTTTTCTGGGTCCCCGCTAAACTACATGCGGGGATGACGATTTAATCAACGAGTGCTTCATCCCGGCTGTGCTGCTGAACAGTTACAGATTTAATTCATCAGCCTTTCAGATAACACCTTCTGAATTATACTACCGAGCTCCTGCACACCATAAGGTTTTGGAGCGACTCCATTAAAGCCATACTTTTCATATTCTGCCATTATAGGATCATTGGCATATCCACTGGAAACAATGGCTTTTACACTGGAATCAATCTCACGAAGTTTCGCTATCGTTTCCTTCCCTCCCATTCCGCCAGGAATCGTGAGGTCCATTATAATCGCATCATAAGGTTGTCCGGCATCTCTGGCTTTCAGGTAAAGCTCTATGGTCTCTTCACCATTTGTACTGCCCTCAACCTGATAGCCAAGCACAGAAAGCATCTGGACAGCCACTTCCCTCACAATTTCTTCGTCATCCATTACAAGAATTCTGCCATGACCTTCCACCGCTTTTTCATTATCCTGACAGCTTTGCGAGACCTCTTTCTCTTCTGTCGCCGGAAGATAAAGAAAAAAAGTTGACCCGACTCCTAATTCTGATTCTACATCAATAAGACCATGATGTTTTTTCATGATTGAATAGCAGATGGCAAGGCCCAAACCATGACCTGTTGGTTTGGTTGTAAAATACGGATCGAAAATTTTCCCTAGATGTTTGCTATCTATTCCTTCGCCATTGTCCTTCACAGAGATCTTTATATATTTACCCTGCTCGAGGGCCAAATTGTAATTTTCTCCAACAACAACATTCTCCGCGACTATGCGAACAATGCCGCCGTTATGCATGGTCTGACCGGCATTAATGACAAGATTTTGTATTACCTGGCCAATCTGCCCTTCATCAACCTCTACCTGCCAGAGAGCGTCAGGAATGTCAAAATCACATTTTATTTTTGATCCACTGGATGAAAATTGCGCAGATTCAATGATGATCTTTTGTGTTGATGCAAGTGTTGTCACTGGTGCTCCACCTTGTGCAAAGGTGAGCAGCTGCTGGGTAAGGTTTTTGGCCCTGAATGATCCCTTTTCTGCATCATCGAGGAGCCTCGTTACCATCTCATCTGATGTGGAAAAAGCTTTTGCCAGGGAAACATTGCCAAGAATGGAGGTAAGAAGGTTATTGAAGTCATGGGCAATTCCGCCTGCGAGAACACCAAGAGACTCAATTTTTGCAGACTTCTGCATTTCCTCTTCCATCTTTTTCTCGTGGGTGATGTCACGAAAAACAAGAATGACTCCACTCGTCTCCTGATCCTGTTTTTGGATCGGTGCTGCACTGATTGTAATAAACCTCTCATCTCCGTCCTGTGAAGAAAGCATGGTATTTACAATTCGCTCCACTTTTCCCTCATCTTTGAGAAGAGAGCTAAACAGTTGGGAACAGGATTGCTGTTCACCTTTTTCAAATATATGCAAAACCTCACAAATCGGCCTTCCGACAGCCTCTTCCTCATTAAATCCGGTCAATTTTTCAGCAACCTGGTTCATAAGGGTGACGCATCCTTCCATGTCCGTTGCCATGACACCTTCGGCAATGCTCTCCAAAGTTAATGAAAGTCGCTCCTTCTCTTCAAAAAATTCTGCCTTTGCCATAGCCAACTCAGTTATGTCCATGTACAACAGCACTGCCCTGACAATTTTGCCTGCCTTATCTTTCACCGGGGAGGCAACAATGCTATAGGACCGTTCATCCTGGAAACATTGATCCCTAATGACTGCCTTGCCTGCTTTCTCCATGTCTTCTAGAACGCATCCCTCTGGCGGCATGCCCTTGCATATCAGCTCTTTACACGTTTTTCCTTTTATCTTGATTCCAGGCCCACTAAACATTTCTTCAAACATACGGTTATACGAAATGATCTGCTTATCCTGATCCAGGACAAGAATACCGCCACCAACAGACTCAAAGATGACTTTTATTTCTTCCATGGCAATCTCCAACTCTTCATTGGTTTGCCTTTGATGGTCGAGAATCTGAGTAAAGGAGTCTGCGATAATACCAATTGGATCTAAACTGATAAGTGTTTTGTTGTCCAGTTCCTCCGGACGCAGCGGAATGGTGCCAATGACCATGAGAAGCTGATCGATTTTCTGCCGCAAGTAATCAACCGTATCTGTATAATTACTTTTTAACGATCTGTTTTCCTCTATCAATTCATTTAAAAACGCAGCCAGAGGTGCAAGTTCTCCAGCACTTTCAGTCTGCAACAAAGAAGAACCAGGGTCTTCAACGGCCTGTTTAGCTAGATTAAGTAAGTCTTGAGCAGTCATTATAATTCGCTTTCCTGAGATAAAATTCGTAAGCGTCTACCAGCACCTCATCTTCGTCCGTTTTGACCTTCTCACATAGAGGGGCTATAGTTCAAAGGCCCAAACGAACGAATCTAAGGCACTGGTAGACGCTTACAGGCTGGAGGTTTCGGTAAATCTATAGCCCCCGGGGAACGGTTTCTAAAATTCCAACACAAATTTGATAGTACGTGTCCTTTTTACTTACTTTTACATTATATCCCATATTCTTTGCTGTTGTTGGTATCGTGGTTGTTGCTTCTCTGTTATCTGTTTTTATGCACAGAATGGTCTCCCCACTTTTTAAAACATCCCTGTTTTTATTCATCATGTCCATTGCCACCAGAAGACAGGCGGGACAGAC
>JAUWDC010000083.1 GCA_030608985.1 Desulfobia sp.
GATAAAAAGAGGTTCTCCCATCGTTACGCTGAATACTGAAATACTTGATATAGACATTACGTTAACCAAGACACGAATTGACCAGATTGAGCTTCGCATTCAGCATGCAGAGAAAAACTACAAGAGAATGGAAACCTTGTATAAAAAGGATGGTATAAGTGAAAGAGATTATGATGATGCTCTTTATACCTTCCAGGACTTCCTGAAAGATAAACAGGTTGAACAAAAAGAATATGAAAAGCTCCTTATTCAGAAACGGAAAAGCGTTGTCCGGGCTCCGTATGATGGCATTATCCTCGAAAAAAATATCGATTCAGGGGACTGGGTACAACAGGGAAAACAGCTTGTACGTATCGGCTCGACAAAAGATCTTTTTATTAAAGTCCCGGTTGCTGAAACCTTGTTACGGCATGTCACTATCGGCGAGCAAGTACCTGTTATCATTAATGCTTTCGACACAAAAACTAATGGCATAATAAGTGATATCGATCCCACAGCTGACGCGAAAACAAAGAACATTTTTTTAAAAATTCGTATCCCGCCTATGGACAAGGTGGCAGAAAATATGTCTGCCTCCGTGTATATTCCAACCAGCAAAAAACATCTGCTCAGTATTATTCCCCGTGACGCCCTTATCAAGTTCCAGGGCAAAGACTTTGTCTATACAGTGAAAGAAGATAAAGCGGCAATTCTACCCGTTAACATTGTGACGTATCTGGGTGACAGTGTCGGGGCGGATAATCCGTATTTTACAGAAGGCATGCCCATTGTGATCGAAGGCAATGAACGCTTGCAGCCTGACCAGCCGGTTGTCATTGCAGGAGAGAAGTAATGGACCTCATAGGTCTTTCTCTCAAAAAACCGGTCGCTGTTGCTGTCGCCGTCATTCTAGTGGTTATGTTCGGCCTCATTGGCTTGAGCAAACTGCCGATACAGCTGACTCCCGACGTTGAGACACCCCAAATTACAGTAAGTACCACCTGGGGTGGCGCCACACCTTACGAAATCGAAAAAGAGATCATTGAAGAACAGGAAGAAGTATTAAAGGGTATACAGGGCCTCACCAAAATGGAGAGCGCCAGCTACAACAGCTATGGAGAGGTGACCTTATCCTTTGCCTTGGAGACTGATATAGATGACGCTCTTCTCAGGGTATCAAACAAACTAAACGAAGTGCCCAGATATCCTGAAAATGCCAACAAACCAGTCATCGAAGCGGCAGGAGCGCAAAGCTCTCCGGTCATCTGGATGATGCTCAAAACAAAATCGGATAACAAAGAGCCCATCCAGTATTTCATGACTTTTTTCGAAAATAACATCCGCCAGCACCTCGAGCGGGTGAGGGGAGTCGCCTCTCTTTTCGTTTTCGGCGGCACTGAAAATGAATTGCATGTAACTCTCAACGATCAGGAGATGGCACGACATAATATTACCATCAACCAGATTATTACTGCCATCCAAAAGGCCAACAGGAACATTTCTGCAGGTGTCCTGGGGATAGGAAAGAAAAATTATCGCATCCGTACCGTCAGTCAGTTTCAATCGCCCCTTGAAGTACTTGATGTGGTGGTTTTTGATGATGGCATAAATCGCATATATCTCCGGGATGTGGCCAGTGTCTCCAACGGCCACAAAAAGGAAGATGTCTCCGTACTCCACAATGGCACTCCGGTCATTGTCATTGGAGTGAGAAAGGAACAGGGGGCAAATGTCCTTACAATGACAGACCTGATTGAGGAGGAAGTGAAACGCTTAAACGATGGTATCCTCGGTCAAAATGAACTCTTCATTGATATGGTCTATGACCAGCGACCCTATATCACTACGGCGATTAATCTCGTAAAGCAGAATGTGATGATTGGTGGTTTGCTGGCTATTGCTGTTCTCCTGCTCTTTTTACGAAGTGTCAGGTCTACAGTTGCCACAGCTGTCGCCATCCCTATTTCTGCCATAGGAACCTTTATTTTCCTCTGGATCCTGGGGCGGAACATTAATGTAGTGAGCCTGGCCGGTATTTCTTTTGCGGTGGGCATGCTGGTGGATAACTCCATTGTTGTCCTGGAAAATATTGACCGCCACCGAAAGATGGGCAAAAACTCATATACGGCGGCGTATGAAGGGGCCAAAGAGGTCTGGGGTGCTGTTCTCGCATCCACAGCAACGACTGTTGCCGTCTTTTTGCCCGTCATATTTATCCAGGAAGAGGCAGGCCAGCTTTTTCGTGACATCGCCATTGCAATTACCTTTTCCATTCTTCTCAGCCTCTTTGTTTCAATATCAGTCATTCCGACACTGATCCATCAATTTTACAAAAAACAAAAGAAACAAAAGATCGGCAGGTTCCAGAAAAGTATTGTCGGGCCATTTTTCGTTTCTGTCATTATGAAATTTTCTAATTTCTGCCTGAAAAACGCTGTTACCCGAATCGCCACTGTCGTCCTGTTTACCTCTTTTTCATTGGGACTCACGGCCTGGCTTCTGCCAAGCGCTGAATATCTTCCCCAAGGAAACAGGAACCTGATTTTAAATATACTTATTCCTCCTCCCGGCTATTCTGTCCAAAAAATGAGAGATATGGGTGATTATATTTTTCAGGAGGCAGACCCCTATTTTAAGGAGGATGGTAAGGATGGGGTTCCCCAGATAAAAGACATGTTCTATGTCGGGGCAGACCGCTTCCATCTTTTTGGCGGATTATCAATTCATGAAACCCGGGCCAGGGAGATGATGCCGCTTTTCACCCGGATAATGCACTCGATCCCTGGAATTTTTGGCGTCAGCATCCAGTCTGGAATTTTTGAAAGCGGTATCGGAGAGGGGCGAACCGTGGATGTCAATGTCTCCGGGGAAGAAATAGATGCCATTATCCAGGCGTCCCGCATACTTTTCGGAAGTATAAGCGCACAGGTTCAAGGGGCCCAGATTCGCCCGGTTCCTTCTTTAGAAACCAGTTATCCTGAAGTTGAAATTATTGCACAGAAAGAAAAACTGGCCGCCAATGGCTTAACCGAGGAAGATCTCGGTGTCTATGTTGATATCCTGATGGATGGCCGAAAAATTGAAGAATACCGACCTGAAGGCACAAAACAGATTGATCTTATCCTGAAAGGATCCGACAGTACTTTTGAAACGCCGGAAGCCATCCTGAACGGTACTATTGTCAACAGTTTTGGCAACCTTATTCGTGTGGGAGATGTTTCCAGCCTCAAATACGGTGAAGGGATGCCCCAGATTAATCATCTGGAAAGAAAGAGGACCATCACTCTTCAGGTAACTCCGCCTGCGGAACTTCCTCTGCAAACTGCCATGGAAATCATTGAAAATGATATTATTGCTCCACTGCAAAAGGCCGGCTCGCTACAGGGTGTCGAAATAGAAGTGGGCGGCAATGCCGACAAGCTCACACAGACCCGTCTCGCCCTCCAGTGGAACCTGCTGCTTGCCCTTGTCATAACGTACCTGCTGATGGCGGCACTTTTTGAGAATTTTTTGTACCCTTTTATTATTCTCTTTTCTGTGCCGCTGGCCGCAGCCGGTGGATTCATAGGATTGAGAGCAGTGAATGCCTTTATTGCTCCACAGGGATTTGATGTTCTGACAATGCTTGGCTTTATCATCCTGATAGGGACAGTGGTCAACAATGCCATTCTCATCGTCCATCAGTCATTGAACAATGTTCGTTATAACAGCCTGGAAGGCGTTCCTGCTGTTTCAGAGGCTGTGCAGACACGAATTCGCCCCATTTTCATGAGTGCAGCAACAAGTCTTCTCGGTCTGCTGCCCCTTGTTATTTCAACCGGATCAGGCAGTGAGCTTTATCGGGGACTGGGCAGCATACTGCTCGGGGGGCTTGCCATGTCTACAGTTTTCACCCTCTTTGTTATCCCTTCCCTACTCGCCTTTTTTATAGGCTTTGAACAGAGAAGAACCCGCTAAAAACTGATAAGGCTCTACGTTTTGTCCAAGACTCCGCTTAGAAAAAGTGGCCTGTCGGCAACATATCCACGTTACGGTGGTTGGAACAAATTATTTTGGATTTTAGATTTTGGATTTTGGAAAAAACATCCCGAACCCACATTCCGAAATCCAAAATCCGAAATCCGAAATCCGAAATCGCGCGTATTGATGCCTGCTAACTGCCTAGTGTTAAAGGACTTATTTCAAATCGACACAAAATTGTTTATATGAAGGTGCTAAGCGCCTAAACCGGTTACATGTCAACAATTGCAGACACCCACTTCTGAACCAGTGCTACCGGACCATCACTGGCGAATAATAATAATCCCCCCACAACACATGCTGCAATCAAAAGGCCAATAAGAACAGGGGCCGCTACAACCGCCCAGACTGTACCTTTGGCAACTTCCTGCTTCGCATCTACACTGTCAGCACTCTCTATCTCAATTCTTGATTTTGCTCTTGTTTCAATGTGCATTGGCAATGGTTTCATGACATGTTTTTTTTCATTCATTTCTAACCACTCATTTATCTATATCTTAATAATGCCATTTTCAGTTGGGCACATTGCCAGCACACGCCATACCATCACCAGCAGAGCGAGCAGATTTCCCCGCGGCTCTTTTAACAGTGGTGCATTTGTAAATAATTTCCACCTCCTCCTTATCAAGAGTTTCATTTACAAGCAGCATGTCGGCAAGATAAATCAAAAAATCCCTCTCAGTGGACAGGACTTCCTTGGCTTCCCGATAACAGGCCTCAACCACTTTTTTTATTTCCCTATCAATGGTCTGCCCTGTCTCTTCACTATACACTGTTCTATTCAGCTGTTCCCCGAGAAACCCCCCATCCTCTCTCAAGTAGGACATGGGGCCAATGTTGTCACTCATACCCCACTTGCACACCATCTTGGTTGCCAGATCAACCGCCTGACGAAAATCATCTTCTGCTCCGGTTGTTTGCTGATGCAGACAGATTTCCTCTGCTGCCCGACCACCCATCAGTATTTTGATTCTGGTCAGAATATACTCTTTGGGATAGGCATGGCGATCAGCCAGGGGAAGCTGTTGGGTGTGGCCAAGGGCCTTACCTCGGGGAATGATAGTAATTTTATGCAGAGGATCCGCCTCTGGAAGAAATTTGGCTAAAATGGCATGACCAGCCTCATGGTAAGCCATGGTTTCACGGTCCTTGTCGCTGATCACAAGCCCTTTTCTCTCAATACCCATCATGATTCTATCTTTGGCAATCTCAAAATGGTCCGGCTTGATCTCATCATCGCCGTACCTGCCGGCAATCAAGGCTGCCTCATTCATAAGACTTGCCAGCTCCGCTCCAGTAAATCCAGGGGTACCCCTGGCAACTTTATCCAGATCAACACTCTCTGAAACCACCATCTTCTTGGCATACACCCCAAGAATCTGCATTCTTCCTTTCACATCCGGAGGAACAATGTTGATTTGCCGGTCAAAACGACCAGGCCTCAAAAGAGCCGGATCCAAAATATCCGGACGATTCGTTGCAGCAAGGGTAATGATCGTCTGGTCAGAGGAAAAGCCATCCAGCTCAACAAGCAGAGCATTTAATGTCTGACCTCTTTCATCCTGGCCTCCGGCAGTAGCTCCGGCACTGCGATGACCACCCACAGCATCAATCTCATCAATAAATACAATACATGGTGTATTTTTCTTGGCCTCATTGAACAGCTCTCGGACTCTGGAAGCACCTACCCCCACAAACATTTCAACAAAATCCGACCCGCTGATACTGAAAAAAGGAACCCCTGCCTCTCCCGCAACAGCTCGTGCCAACAGTGTCTTACCCGTTCCAGGAGGCCCCTGGAACAGGATGCCTCTGGGAATTACCGCCCCTAACCGGCCATATTGCTTGGGACGTTGAAGGAAATCTACAATCTCCAGCAACTCCTCCTTCGCCTCTGGTATTCCAGCCACATCCCTGAAGGTCACTCTGTCCTTGGCAGAAGAATTCGACATTTTGTCCTTGGCAAATGTCGAGGTTTCCTCTTCCGGCGCCTGAGGTTTACGGAGAAGGGAGAACCAGAC
>JAUWDC010000323.1 GCA_030608985.1 Desulfobia sp.
GTAGCTCATCGGTGATTACCAGTTCTTTTAACTTGGCCACAGGCCACACCATGAATGAGCTTGAATTCTTCTTCTCCAGTTTCATTTAAGAAGGCGATTTGGGGGGAAATGGCAAAGAGATTTGTGGGTTAAAGTCATGATCGAGGGATGGAGAGAAGTGAGCAGATCTGTTCTTGCCGCTGCCTTTTGCTCTGTACATGGCAGTATCTGCATGTCTCATGAGAGTCTGCTCATCAGTGGCGTCATCCGGACAGAATGTCACTCCTATACTGGCAGTGATATGTATCTTGTTGTCCTGACTCAGGATAAACGGACGGGCAAGTGATTGCAGAAGTTGATCGATAACCGGATCCACATCGGACTGTTGAGCGATATTTGTGAGAATGACCGTAAATTCATCGCCACCAAGTCGGGCAATGGTATCTGTCTTGCGCAGGCAGTATTGCAGGCGATGCGCGACCTCAACAAGAAGTTCGTCTCCAGCTTGGTGACCCAGCGAATCATTCACATTTTTAAAATTGTCCAGATCGATAAACATCAGGCAGAGTAACTTCCCTGTTCTGGTGCTTTGAAAGATGGCCTGGGAAAGGCGTTCCATGAAAAGGGCGCGATTGGGAAGTCCTGTCAGGATATCAAAGTTGGCAAGCTTCCAGATCTGTTTTTCTGATTCTTTACGTTCGGTAATATCTCTCGCTGTAGAATTAACAGCAATAATTTCGCTATTTTCATCGCAGTGATGATTGATGGTCCAGAGCATGTCGTGGGTTTCGCCAAAGTTATTCACTATACGATTCTCCAGGGTTATTCGCTCTCTTCTGCCTTGAAAAATATCATTGAACGCTGCTTCAGTGCTCTGTCTGTCGTCGTCATGGATAAAGTCAAACAGGGAGCGGCCGAGACATTTCCTGGGTTCAAGCCCGAAAAAAGGATGGGACATGTGGTTGACAAAGGTAAATTTACCACGGGTGTCCACCTGGCAGACAAGGTTGTCTGTGCCCTCGATAAATTGGCGGTATTGGGCCTCGTTTTCCTGTAATGTTTTTTCGGCAAGCCAGCGTCTGGAAATGTCTTTCACTATGCCGACTGCATGCCATTCATTATCAAGTTTTACGGAAGACAGGGAGAGCTCTATGGGGAATTCTTCTCCCTTGCTGTTTAAAGCAAAAAGTTCCGTTGTTGTATCGATGGCAGGACCTGCACCGGTCAAGGCAAAGGTATGAAAGTTTTTGCTGTAGGCCTTTTGATACATCTCAGGGACGAGGATTTCGTGGAGGTTCTTGCCGAGGATTTCTTTTTCGGTATATCCGAAGATCCGTTCTGCTGCTTTGTTCCAGAATGTTGCTTCGCCCCTGCTGTTGATCATGATGATTGCGTCATTGGCTGTTTCTGTGATGGCACGAAGCTTCTCCTCGTTTTCCTTGATTTTAGCGAGGAGATCTTTCTTCTCGAATTCGCGCTCCAGGCGGATCAGGATGTCGTCTGTAGAGCATGGCTTGTTGAGAAAATCATCAGCTCCGCTGCGTAATGCTGATATGGCCGAGTTGACATTGGCAAAGCCGGTTAAAATAATAACGACAGTCTCAGGAGATTTTTTCTTTATTTCTTTCAGGACCTCTATTCCGTCCATGTCAGTCATCATCAGGTCGGTGAGGACAGCATCATGATGAGCCTGCCTGAATTGTTGCAGTCCTTCCTTTCCGTTTTCTGCAATTGATACAACAAACCCGGCGGCGGTAAGGTCAGTTTTCAGGCTGTGCCGGATAAGTTCTTCGTCGTCAATGATGAGAATCTTTTTTTTGTTCATGCTCGGGTTAGTTGTCGGTATTTAATTCTGTGAGGTTGATCTGCGGCGCTTCCCAGTCGTTTTTTACGGTCTGCTTCATATTCTGAATAGTTGCCGTCGAAAAACAGTACCGAGCTGTCCCCCTCAAAGGCCAGGATATGGGTTGCAATGCGATCAAGAAACCAGCGGTCATGGCTGATAACCACTGCACAACCACCAAAATTTTCCAGAGCTTCTTCCAGGGCCCTCAAGGTATTGACATCCAGATCGTTTGTCGGCTCATCCAGGAGGAGGACGTTAGCGCCATCTTTCAGCATCCGGGCCAGATGAACCCTGTTGCGCTGGCCTCCTGACAGCAGTCCGACTTTTTTCTGCTGGTCCTGGCCTGAAAAATTGAAACGAGCCACATAGGCGCGGGAGTTGACCTCTTTTTTCCCCAGGGTGATTATGTCTCTGCCGTCGGAAATAACTTCCCAGATTGTTTTGTCGGGGTCAAGATCATCTCTGCTCTGGTCAACATACGCAAGCTTGACAGTATCTCCCAGGCGAATGGTCCCTGAGTCGGGGCTATCCTGTTCGGTTATCATTCTGAACAGGGTTGTCTTGCCGGCGCCGTTGGGGCCGATAACTCCGACGATCCCGCCTGGAGGCAGACTGAACGACATATTTTCAAGCAGGAGCTTGTTGCCAAAGGTTTTTCGGACATGGTCTGCCTCGATAACGACTTTGCCAAGCCTGGGGCCAGACGGGATATAGATTTCCAGGTTACGGCCTCTTTTCTCATTTTCCTGGCTGAGCAGGTCCTCGTTGATGGAGATGTCGGCCTTGGCCTTCAGGTCCTCGAGTCCCATCGTCTCACC
>JAUWDC010000263.1 GCA_030608985.1 Desulfobia sp.
ATCCATACTATTCCACACACTTTTTCTTCTTGAAGGTAAATATTCGGCATTGTCCCATATTCACCCCAAGGGTACTTCTTTCAGGGCGCGCACGATCAGGCCACTTCACATAGCCAGCTATAGACTCAGTAGCCTGCTTGCACGACTATGAAACAATGCCGAATATTTACATTTCGGTGGTTTTAGCAGTAATTCGACATCAAGCCGAATATTTACTCTTGAAGATTAAATAGCTACCATGATACAAGTCATTTTGGATTTCAGATTGCGGAATGTGGATTTTGGATATTTTACAACAATCTAAAATCCGAAATTACAGGATACCTTCTAAATCATGAAAAGCAACCCATTCGCACACCGTCCCCCACGAGAGTGGCTGAAAATCACTGTCTGCGTCCCCCAGCACCATGCCGACCTCACTGCTGGTTTCTTGATGGACCTGACCGGCTCCGGCATTGAACAGCAGACAGAGCCTATTACTCCCATGCCAGACTCTGAAACAATTATTGCCTACCTTGAAAAAAATGCTCATTGCCAATCAAAAAAGACTGAGTTTGAAGCGTTTTTGGCCAAACTGGCTGACGAAAACACAGACTTCGCTCCTCCAAGTTGTTCTTATACTGAGATTATTGAAGAAGACTGGAACAATAACTGGAAAGCCTTTTACAAACCTCTCAGACTCACAGATTCAATTACTGTAAAACCGACATGGGAGCCCTACAATGCAGAGTCACATGAAATAGTAATTGAAATTGATCCGGGCATGGCCTTCGGGACAGGACTCCATGACAGCACCCAGCTGGCCCTGCAGCTCATAGAAAGATCTTTCGTAGGACGTTCTACTCCTCAAAAAATACTTGATGTTGGTACAGGCACTGGAATACTTGGCATGGCCTGTGCGCTTCTCGGGGCAAAAAATGTGTTAGCTATTGACAATGACCCCGATGCCATTGCTGCCGCACGGGAAAATGTAGAACATAATAACCTGTCACATGTGATGACTGTAGAGCCTACAGATCTAAATAAAATTGAGGGCCCTTTTGATCTTATTGCGGCCAACATAACCCAGGACGTTCTTACCAGCATGGCCTCTCAACTCATTTCATTGCTTGCCAAACAAGGCCATTTAGTACTTGCCGGAATTCTCAAAGGGGAGCAGGCGGACACTATCACCAGACTCTTCTACGGTAAAGGCCTTACCTTGCTGGAATCTCCCTGGCAGAAGGAATGGCAGGCTTTTCTATTCAAAAAATAATGCGACGATTTTTTATAGAAAAAGATGATATTAAGGGATCCACCGTTACCCTCAGGGAAGACGAAGCCCATCACCTCAAAACTGTTCTCAGGATGGAGGCGGGCACCCTGGTTGAACTGCTTGATGGCCAGGGATCTATTTATATCGCCGAAATAGAATCAACTACCCCTCGTGTTTCCCTTATGATTCGCTCCTATGAAACGGCTCCCGAATCAAAGCCGGTTGTCGATGTTGCCCAAGGTATGCTCCATGGCAAAAAAATGGATTTCCTGGTTCAAAAGGCAGCAGAGCTCGGAGTGGGAAGCATCCTGCCATTTCAGTCCCAGCACTCCACCCTCCGCAACCCTTCCCCAAACAAAATAAATCGCTGGCAGAAGATTGCCTTTGAGGCCAGTAAACAGTGTCGGCGTCCATATCCCATGAAGATAAAACCCCTTACCACCTTGGGCGATATCCTCACCTCCTCATCAAACTATTCCCTTAAAGTTGTTCTCTGGGAACAGGAAAAGAATAACACCTTGACCGGTCTCCCGGACATACATAATATGGATTCTCTTTTGGTCATCATTGGCCCTGAAGGCGGCTTTGCCACAAAAGAAATAGACACCTGTATAGATGCCGGATTTATCTCTGTCAGCATGGGAAGCAGGACTCTTCGGGCTGAAACAGCTGCCCTTTCGATTATGGCTATTTTGCAGTTTTTAGCAGGAAATTTTAATTAACCCCCATGACCTGTGGTCACATCTAAGCATGAAAATTTCTCACAGAGGCACAGAGTTCACAGAGGTTTTTCTCTGTGTCTCTGCGAGCTCTGTGAGAGACTTTCATATAAGTTATTTCTGGAGATAAAATGAGAGCAGTAGTGCAGAGAGTGAGCGAGGCAAAAGTCACAGTCGGGGATGAAGTCACAGGAGCTATTGATGAGGGCGTAGTCGTTCTGCTTGGTGTCACTGACAATGATACAGAAAAAGATGTGAACTACCTGGTCGACAAGATTGCCAATTTGCGTATTTTCCCTGATCACGAAGACAAAATGAATCTTTCCCTGCAGGACATCAAGGGCGAGGCTCTGATCATATCGCAATTCACCCTGTTTGGGGACTGCCGCAAAGGAAGAAGGCCTTCCTATTCCCATGCGGCTTCACCCGAACGTGCCAATGACCTCTATGAACTGTTTATTGAAAAAATGAAACAGATCCTCCCTGTTGCAAGCGGAAGGTTTCAGGCTATGATGGATGTCCACCTCGTCAACAACGGACCAGTAACACTTCTGTTAGATTCTAAGAAGAATTTCTGACCCTAGCGCGCTTCAATCTTTCCCAACATTTTTTCACTGCTTTCTGCACCTCCCGATCATCGGTCACAGATTGCAACATTTGATCAAAATTCTCCCCTTCTGCAGGGTCTTCTTCAGCGTCTACTGCCACGGGTCTGTCATTGTCAGTTATATCAACACGATCCAGACGGCTGTCAACTTGGAAGCGCAAATCAGAAATCACGGCACTCTTCAGCCTCCTGTTAATCTTTTCTAGAATAAGAGGTTTCTGGAGATGAAGCTGTTGCATCCATACCGAATCAGAAACACGAATCCAGAGGATGCTTCCCCGTATGACATAAGGGCATGTTCTTTGAGCGATATCTTTCCCTACGACTTCAGGCCAGAGCTCGAAGACTGTATGCTGCTTGATTTTCTTTGACCAGTTTTTGCGACTGATCATATCGTCAAGCAGACGCGCTAAGGAGACAGGAGATGACATTGGATTTTTGATTTCGGATTTTTGATTGGAAAAGAGTAATTCATCGTTGCCCATTTGCCAAGAAACAATTATATGAATATCGAATGTCGAACAAGGAATGGCGAATTTTGAAGGAAGGAAAATCTATTCATTTTTCACTTTTAGTGCCTTACAGCTTGTTTTGTGTGAAAAATAACAAGAAATAAAAGACTTATAACTACTGTTAAGGCACTTATACCCCTCAAGGGGGTACTGAAAAGAGTCCCGTTCACTCGGGGTTAGAAATAAACCTTCACACTGTAAACAAGAGAACAAATGTCAGATACTAATCCAAACAG
>JAUWDC010000104.1 GCA_030608985.1 Desulfobia sp.
GAGCTCTCGGGCGGTGAAACTCAGCGGATCGCACTGGCCCGTGCCCTGGCCCTGTCTCCCCGGGTTTTATTGTGCGATGAGCCCACATCCAGTGTTGATGTGGAAAACCAGGCTGCCATTGTCGCTATCCTTAAAGAAATAAATTCAACTCGTAATATTTCCATCATCTTTACAACCCATGACCGCCTGCAGGCCGCAGGTCTTGCCCACCATACCTTGGTGCTTGAGGGCGGCTCCTTGGTGTCGGCAAGCTATGAAAATATTTTTGCATGTCTTGTGATGGATTCTGCTGACAATCAGGTCTTGTGCCGTCTGCACGACAGTGTGAATTTGCTGTTACCTGCAGGTGAAAGGGGACTTGAACCGGGGAAAAGGCGGATCTTAATTGATCCGGAAAAGATTGCTCTTTTACAGAATGAGCCCGGACCCGAAACGCCGGGCATCCTGCACGGCAAGGTGGTGCAGCTTATGGCAGATAATGATCGCATCAGGATGGTTGTCAACGTCGGGGTGATGATAACGGTGTTGCTTGAGAACCACAGCTATCATAAGCTATGTCCGGTAATCGGCGACAGAGTCTGGTTGCAGGTACAGGCTGGGGCTGTGAACTGATTAAGGGAAAGTGAGTCAAAAAAATGACTCTATGTGTCAAGATCTATGTCTGCGTTGTCATTAGTGTATTCGGATTTACTACGATTTCGTCAAACTCAATACATAATAATTATTTATTATTCTGTCGGGAAAAGGAGACGTTAATAATATAAACGAGTCTACCTAAAATTGTTTATAATACTAAATACTTTTACAATTTCATTAGATAAAATATTCGATAATGCACTTATGACTTGTCTGCTAAAGGAGACAAAAATTATTTTGCTAATGCATACATGTAATTTTTCTTGATAACAAACATATAAAACCGGCAATTCATCATAAACTCGTTTCCAAGTAACTGGAGTCTGGTTAACAGAGGTCTGGGCACAGGCTGTGCTGCTGCGGCAAGGGCTGTCTGGAAAGCAACTCGACGGGCAGCCATACAGAATTTTGTGAGATTCTGTTCAACAATCCCATGATTTGAAGCCAGGATAGATGGCATTGAACAGGCAGGGAGTTCTTTCTGTTTCCATCCGGGTAGGGCAAAGGCAAAACGCAATCCGGTTCGCTGAACACGATTTCCCATAAAAACTTTTGCCTGCAGCTTTTCTTTTGGTATTGCAGGCCTGGAAAAATCAATGACAGAGGTTGATGGCTTAAGTAGATCGGCTGTTCCACAACTGAGAAAATCCTCCCCGGTCGGGAGAAGATTGATAACAAAATCTGCATGATCCAGTTGACAGCTGGTTGTTTCCATATCTGTTACCTTTATTCCGCCATGCCGTTTAAATGTTACATCGACAATATCAGCGTTATAGCCCTGGTTTGTAAAATGCTCCTGGAGCATTCCTCCGAGCTCACCGCCGCCAATCACAGCAATTGAGAGCTGCCAGGGTCTTTTGTCCAGGCTTTTTGCCAGAAAGGAAATAGAATCATCAATGCTGAAGATATTTCCCATGGTGCTGCTGTAAAACGGCGGTTCCATGGCAATGCCATGACGTTTTTCAAGAATAGGGCCGAGCTGTCCGGCAAACCCACAGGCTTTGGCACCTGAGAGTCGCTGTATACAGCGCATGCGCCGAGCAATAGCCTCTGCTATATGGCGGTTTTTCTTTTTGATAAGCTCTTGAGGAGTATTGGAAATAAAGAAATAAATACCCACCGGCTTCCATTTGTCTAGAATAATGCCTGCCGGAGTCGGCCGCCCGGACATAAACTTGCGAAGAAATATAAAATCCGGACTCAGATCGGCATATTCTTTTCTATCAGTAGGGTAAATCAGGAAAATGGTTTTAATTACACCGGTAAGGCCCACAAGCCAGATAATTGTCCACATGGGTAAACGGAAGAACAGCACATAAATGACAAATAATGCCTTACGGGTACTTTTGATCATTTTTCTCCCCTTTTGCATTCCCGATATACGATTTACTGATTACGTTTCATCCTTTTCCTTGCAAAAAAAAGGCCTGATTGCATAATGCAATCAGGCCCATAAACATTCGCACTGGAAAACTTGTCAAGGTTTAGCCTTGAACTGTTACCAAAAGTAAACGGAGAGATAGATTTAATAGTTATTCATTTCTAGCAGCTGGCCATAATTCGATAATCCTGCATTTAGTGAATACTTCTGTCGTCGGGATAGAAAAATAGTTTTTTGAGGTATCAAATGGCAATCAGCATATAAGTACCCAAAATTTAACTATTATCAAGAAATAAGCAACAGCATGTCAAAAAAATATCTGATTACCCATAAAGCTCAACCATATTTTCAACATTTTGTGTAGGAGCCCAGTCCTCTGGGCGATTGTGGCCTTGGCAGAAAACCGGCCTCGTTTCGCCAGAGGACTGAGTTCCTACAGAGATCAACAATATCAAATTGTTATTAATGGATGGCATTTACGGGCTGAGCTTTGTACGTAATCAGAAAAAATTTATCTTGTCAGTTCCTCATTGATCACCCGGCTTACCTGCTCTATAGTGTAGGGCTTTTTCAGGTATGCTCCAATACCGAGCTCCAATGCATCGCGTACGCGATCACTTTCTGAATATCCGCTGACAATAACCGCCTTTTGGCCGGGGTTTACCATAATTATTTTTCGGTAGCTATCCAGTCCATCCATTCCCGACGGCATGATCATATCCAACAACACCAGATCAACCGGCTGTTTCTTAATAAACTCAACAGCCTCTTCTCCACTGGAGACTGCCCATGTCCTGTAGCCGAGTCTTTCTAAAATGGAAACGCCGATCTCCCTTTGTTCAACCTCATCATCGACGATCAACACACTCTGTCCGGCGCCATGATCAAGCTGTTTATTTTCAGCCGTTTCTACCTGATATGTAAGCGTATCTTGCGAAGCAACCGGAAAAAAGACAGAGATGGTGGTCCCCTTGCCAGGACTGCTTTCAATATCCAGGTAGCCCCCATGATCCTTAATGGTTCCCCATACAACAGTCATGCCCAGACCGGTACCACTACGCCCCATTTGTTTCTTCGTGAAAAAAGGTTCGAATATCTTATCAAGAACCTCCCGTGACATACCCATCCCGCTGTCCTGGATTTTCAAAACAACATAATTTCCCTTTTCAATATTCTCGTATCCTGTGACGAGGGTATCCAACCTCCTGTTTTCCGTTGTGACAACAACCCGTCCAATGCTCTCTACTGCTTCAAAAGCATTAACCACCAGGTTCATAATCGCTTTCTGCAGATGAACAGGAGATCCTTCCAGCACCTGAAGATGTTTGTTAAGGTGTTGTTCCATGGTAATGCCGGGATGGATGCTGCATAATCTTGTATATTCAGGGCTCTGGAAATATTCCTTCAGGATATCATTGAGTGTAATCAACTTCTTGACCATCACCCCCCGGCGTGCCAGAGCGAGGAGATCCTGCACAATTGCGGCAGCTCTTTCACCGGATTTTTTTATGATTTTGAGTGGACCACGCAAAGGGCTTTCAGCTGGAAGATCAATCAATAATAAGTCAGGATAACTGACTATGCCGGAAAGGACATTATTCAAATCATGGGCGACTCCGCCAGCCAGTCTTCCCAGTACTTCCATCTTCTGCGCCCTTGATAATTCAGTCTCTAAACGACTTCGTTCCTGTTCCGCTTTTTTTCTTTCTTCAATTTCTGCTTTGAGTTTTTTATTCATTTCGAGGAGCTCTGCAGTCCGTTCGAAAACCCGCTGTTCAAGTTTATCCTGGGCCAGTTCCAACTGTTTTTCTTTTCTCTGCAGCTTATACACCAGATGGGTTGACGCCTCCTGTTTCTGCACCAGGGCCTCATGCGCACCAGCCCTGCTGCGTTCAAAGAAAAAAGTTAAAGCAAAGACAATCATAAAAGATGGGATATATCTGATGGCAAAGTCGACATCATACACATTGATAACTTGAGAGGATAAATCAAAAATAAGAAAACCAAGGGAAAAAAGAAAGAGCAACAGGGTGGCAAGACTTCCCCCAAAAAGACCTAACAGAAAAAGAGCAAGGACCGGATAGGTATAAAGCCACATAAACGCCGTACTGCTGACCCCGCCCGTAAAAAAGAGGTAACAATAAAAAACGTTCATCAGGGAAGCTACCATATAGGAACAAAAGACTTGATTACCGCTGTAACGCAGATAAAAGAGAAGAGACAGCAACGTGAAGGCAATAAACAGGTCAGCATTGCCGAGATAGGGAGCATGCTGTATAAAAGCTGTAATTCCAAGGACTACCAGGCTTATTATTGCTACAAATACAAAAATATTTATGAGGAATATCTTGCGTCTGGCTTCACTGTCATGGGTGTCACGTACACCGCTGAAAACAAGTTTCTTGCAATATCGCAACAGCAGCATAAAAAAATTATTCATACAATGCACCAGGTTCAGGAACAACCGTTCTTGGGGAAAAATAACATATTCCAATGTCCTGCTTTCGCATGATGTTGTCAGTGTAACGTTGTGGTAGTGTAACAGGTATTTTCTCAGTTACAGGATCAGGTAACAAGTTCTATTTTCAAGATATCATAATTTGTCGTTTCGGCTCAAGTTTTTTGAATAAACAGCACACGAGAAATCATGGAGCCGGTTCAATGTTAACTGGTAATAAATTTCTATAATAACAAAAGGTTATGCTGATTACTGCTGCAGTTGTGGTATTGCATTTTTTATTTTGTTTTATATTATCGTCTTCGTCGCCTGGCGGGGATATTCAGTTGGCCTGATAATCTGTCGGCGAGCTGTTGGCAAATTGTACGCAAAGCCGGGTCAGATTTCAAAAACGTAACTGCGTATATATTTGGTTCCTCGCTGTTTCAAATTTGTAATTCAAAGTCGAGTTTTTTCAATGGAGTATATCAGGCGATGTTATGAAGAAAGCTATGCTCGAAACGAACCCTAAAAAACGAGCACACCTGAACCATGTGTGGAGATTTCTACTCCATGGAACAGGGGGAGACAGCCTGATTGCCGGAGATAACCGGGGAGATAAGCAGGGGTGTTGGGTTGAATATATAGTTTATAAGACCTCAAAAAGAGCACAGAGGACACAGAGCTTTTTCTCTGCGCTCTTGTGGTGAATGTTATTTTTTAACTGGGTATGCAGTTACCTCAACCAGCTGGGACATCTATTGTGTAGTTGGTTGAGCAAATGTATCTATCCCCCCCCAAAAAAAACTCTGCGTTCCCTGCGTCTCTGCGGTAAAAAAATGGTTTTATGATTGGCAGTTGACTAAACTGTATACCCAGTATTCTTATTCGTTTGCCGCCAGGGTAGCTCGGAGGTACTCGCGGTTCAGGCGGGCAATGTTGCGGATGGAGATGCCCTTGGGGCAGACGTTTTCGCATTCACGTTCATTGCCGCAGTTGCCAAACCCCTCGTTGTCCATGGTCGTGACCATGGCCTGGGCACGGCGTTTCCGTTCCACCTGGCCCTGGGGGAGCAGGGAAAGCTGGGAGATCTTGGCCGAGACAAAGAGCATGGCTGCGGCGTTGGGACAGGAGGCAACACAGGCCCCGCAGCC
>JAUWDC010000216.1 GCA_030608985.1 Desulfobia sp.
AATGATATATTGTCCCAATGTCTTAAAAGCGATTTGTTTTTACATTTGACACAACGATATACATCTCAGATTGAATGGCAGTACAGCGCATATGACAATACTGTTGTTCTCTTTGTCCACAAGGAACGTAAACCCTCTCAATCAAACAGGCGATCGGCTGGCCATCTTGTAACTGCACTGCATTCACTCAAAGCCATCATTTTCACATCATCAGGCAGTCAGCCGGAAACTGTATCCGGGGAAAAAGAGGGGGCATCTTCTGCAGTTCAACTTGGATTTGATCAACCTTTGCCGGACGGTGAAACACTGAAGCTGCAATTTGAAGCAGGAGGATTTTGTCAGGTAAATCAGGAGCAGAATACAGAACTGATTAACTATCTTCTGGATTGGGCTGAACTTTCCGGCAAAGAGAGAGTTCTCGATCTTTTCTGCGGGATGGGAAATTTTACCCTCACCCTGGCCAGGAAGGCAGGGAGTGCAACAGGCCTTGATTTGAAACGGTCGTCAATTCGCAGTGCTCGGAAAAATGCCGAAAACAATCATGTTTTCAACTGTGAATTTGGTCAAGAAACTGCCCGGAAGGGGATAAGAAATATTGTTGCAGATGGAGAGCAGTTCGATCTTGTTCTCCTTGACCCGCCTCGGCAGGGGTGTGCAGATGTCATTCCTTACTTACCGCAAACAGGGGCTAAGATCGTAATCTATATCTCCTGCGATCCTGCAACACTCAGCCGTGACCTTCTGCTCCTCAAGGAACATGGCTATGTCGTTGATAAAATGAAGATGATTGATATGTTTCCCCAGACCCATCATATGGAGACAATGGTCAGATTGAGAAAAATCGGGAGAAAAATCGGGGACACATAACTATTTTTTTGGGACAATAATTTGAAAGAACCTCTGAGAAACTAAAAAGTAGTTATGTGTCCCCGATTTTTCTATGTGTCCCCGATTTTTAAACTCCTCACTGCCCCGCCTCTCCTGTGGTCTGCACCACCATCTTTCCCAGGGATGACAGCATGAACTCCGCCAAAATAAACATTTTTCATCGGCGACATTTTAATTTCTCCCAGTTTTCTTAAAGCATCCAGGGTGTCCTGGTTGAGACCTGGTTCTACCTGGAAGATTTTTTCATCCCAGTGGACACGAGGACAATGTATGGCCTCCTGGATATCCATACCGCAATCAACAACAAGGCTCAGAACCTGGGTTATCGCTGTTCGAATGCGCTTGCTGCCGCCGCTGCCGATGACAAGACACACATCATCACCGTCAAGAAGCAATGACGGTGCCATCATGGAAGAAACGCGAATACCGGGAGGGGAGGAATGAAAACCTTCAGGGTGAAGATCGTCCTCACCCATCATGTTGTTCAGCATAATGCCTGTCCCGGGAATAATATATCCTGAACCCTCACCATTTGAACATGTCATTGACGCCACATTGCCTTTACCGTCATCTACACTGATATGGGTAGTACCCCTGGTAAAACGCTTATCCGGGATACTGCCGTTCATTCCCCATTTTTGCCTGGCTTCCTCTATGTGCTGCATGACTTCGGCGTGGGCGCAAATAGACTGTGGTGAAAGGGGATCATATGAAGGAAGGCTATAGCGCTCAAGACCCTGTAATGCGTGAATAATGAGACTGCCTCCAAAAGATGGGGCAGGATTGGTGACAAAAAGTTTATCGCGATAAGGCGTCGTGATAGGATTTCTTTCGTATACTGTATAACCATGAAGGTCTGCGGCGGTAAGTAGACCCTGTCCGCCGAGCATGTCCTGTTCAATCTGCCGGGCAAGATACCCCTGGTAAAATGAGTGATTGTCATTTCTGGACAGCTCTTCAAGGAAGTCGGCAAGATCAGGGTTGACGAGTACATCTCCATGCTTAAAATAATGGCCTTCAGGGCTGTAGAGCTTTCTTCCTGTTTCCGTCATTGTCATGATGGGTTCCAGGAGTTGCAGAAAAGTCACTTGATTCTCACCGAGTTGCACACCTTTTCCGGCAATCTCAATAGCAGGCGCCAGCACTTCCTTGAGCGGCAAACTGCCAAAGCGCTGATGGATGTGCAAAAAACCTTTTAACGTTCCTGGTACTGCCACCGAACCGAGGCCAATATTGAAATCCTGGTCGGAGTTGGCAAATTTGATGGTTACTGGATAGAAATGAGGGTCCAGGTCACTTTCCGGCAACCCTTTTCCTGGAGTATCTGTAAAGAAATCAAAGAGTGTTGTCTCGCCTGCTGCTGTTCGGGCTAGGAGAAATCCACCACCGCCAAGGCTGGTTAATGTCGGCTCGGCAATGGCGCTGACAAATCCTGCGGCAATAATACCGTCGTACGCATTGCCGCCCTGTTTGATTATCTGAATAGCAGTGTCGCTGACAAGTGGGTCTCCTGAAGCGACGATGGCTTTGCTGTGGATCATTTCGTAACTGATCACAGGGTATGTACCTCGATGTTATGATTGATTCCTGACCTGTAAGCGGCCGTAGGGTGGTTCAGATGTGCGTGATCGCACCCTGCGATAATACCCCTGTATGTTGGAGGGTGCGAGCGCGTGCAGCTGGGCCGCCCTACGACCGCTTCCCTCATTTCCAGAACTCCCTCTGCATAGTATGGATCATCTCCCGGAAGTCACCGTGGCTAGCATAGAGCTTTTTCTGCTGATCGGCACTGGTGCCACGTTGCAGAATAGACCGAATGGGTTCTATGTATTTTCCTGATCCCAATGATGTGATCTGCGAAGAGAGTGATTCGATAAGGTCGGGTATTACCTTTCTGAACGAAGAATGGCTTCCTGGTTTGTCATTAATAAAGGTGCCGTCCAGTCCATGGCGGGCAGCATTCCACTTGTTGTGCATCATTATTTCACGTGGAGGGAAACGTGAGGGCTTTTCTTCTCTGGAAAGTTGAACAACAAGAGCCTGAATGAGAGCTACAATGGCGATGATTTCATTGAAATGAGACGGCAGGTCACAGATTCGAATTTCAACGGTTCCAAATGTCGGGTGTGGACGAACATCCCACCAGATTTCTCTGATGCCGTTGAGAAGGGTTGCCTGGTTTAATATAAGTACCAGCTCCTGAAAATTATCCCAATTACCAAGAGTGTCGGGAATACCTGTCCGAGGCAGGCAAGGAAAGAGATTGCTGCGATAAGAATGAAAGCCGGTGTCTTCATTGACAAAAAAGGGGGAAGATGTTGTCAATGCAAGGAAAATGGGGAGATACTGCCGTATCGAGTCGCATACCTTTATAGCTGCTTCTTTATCAGGCATTCCAATGTGCACATGAAGAGCCTGGGTGATCATTCTGCGACCGGCAAGTTGGAGGTCCTCCATTATTTCAGAATATCGTGTTTCTGGATACACCTTGCGGTCACTGATTCGGGCAAACGGATGGAGGCTTGACGAGAAAAGGACACAACCGCATTCGGAAGCAAGAGCCTCTAAATGTTTCCCAAGGAAACTTAGATTATCAGCAACTTCGTTCATGTCCTGGCAGACGGGAGTGCAAATTTCCACCATGGATTGAATAAATTCTGCCTTTATCTGTTCTTTTAAAGTGGGTTCAACTTTTGAGAGAAGCTTTGGACCCTGCTGGGTCATATCCAGGGATACAGGGTCAAGAAGCTGAATTTCCCGCTCCACTCCAATAGTAAATGGTTCGCTTTGTTTAAATGTGAGAGGTTCCAAGGTTAAGCCTCTGGTGTGGTAATTTTATCTATGTTTTCAAGGGCCATGAGGCCGGTACGGGCAAGAAACTCAG
>JAUWDC010000159.1 GCA_030608985.1 Desulfobia sp.
CAACCCTGCCCATAGCTTCAGGCATTCCTGTGCAGTAAATATGCTCCTGGCCGGGCATCCTATACCAGACATCAAAAACCGTCTCGGTCATGAAAGCATTAAATCGACAATGATCTATCTGCACCTTAATTTAGGCCATCGACAAGGGATACAGAAAAAGTTTATCACCCATACATAATCTTTACTCAATCAGGATGACAAGATAGATGAATTGGTTGACTGGGAGAACAAAGAGGAAATTTTAAATTGGCTTGATAGCCTGTAGGGGGGCTCCTGGATACCCGATATGGTTGATGGACAAGTAGGAAAAAACCAAATAAGTTATGTTGCGTAAAAAAGGAGAATCCTTGTTGAAAACAGCGAAAGAAGTTGAAATAAAAGAGAAAATTAGACTGTTGTCTGTTGTTGAAAAAATCTTTTTATTTCAATAGGGTAGAGCAACTCGCAACATAACAGTAGTAAGGTAAATTGAAGACGATAGTAGAATTTTCAGACCTTGAACATGGCAAGATTAAAATGATGATCACCGGTGTATCCAATGCATTATCTTGTTGGATTTCATCATATTAAATCTTCAGCTTCGCTGTTGGCTGATAAAATGTGGCGACACATGACGCCAATTGGTCCCTTTGTCGCGTTCCACGCAATAAAACTCTTTCCCAACCTCAGCGCACCGGTCTGCAAGAAACAGCGACTGTCCTCAACCGCACTCGATACTGTGATATACCCTTGCCAGGAAGTGTTTTTCTTCCGTTTCAATGAGTTTGTCGCACCGGAATCCATGAAAGCTGCAGATGGTGTGTAACAGTTCGAAATCCACATAAAGCCAGCTGAAAGGGTCTGACCGCAGCCCTTTGTATATCATGACAAAATCTATTTCTCCGCAATACCCTCCCTCCTCATCATAGACAGCCTCACCCTTTTTTAGGAATTTTCCGGTCAGATCGGTTGAATCGGCAAGCAGCTGTCCGTTCGGCGCAAGCAAGGTGTCCAGGTGTTGGATAAAGAGATTCAGGCCATCCAGGGAGCCAGATATTCCTATCCCATTCATGAGCATGAGAACTGTATCATAACGAGAATTTCTGAGATCCAGGATATTGCGGTGATACGACTTTTCGACTCCTCTTCTGCGCATTACCTCCACGCAGCCGGGGGAGATATCAATGGCATCGACATCCAGGCCCCTCGACTGCAAGACAAGGCTGTGGCAACCAGCTCCTGCACCGACATCGAGTATCCGTCCCCGGCAGGCTGCCAGGGCACATTTTTCGACGTCGTTCATTCTCTCGAATCCACGGAGCATGGTGGTTCCCTGCATGGTGGACATTTCAAGCGTCGAGGACCAAACATTGAGAAAAGCCCCTGAATCGCCGCAGCAAAAATCACTCAGCATTGTACCGAGCGGGTCTTTCTCTTTGTCCAATATACATCTTGCCATGTGCCATTCCTTTGACGATCAGTGCTACATTATGATGAAGTATAGAGAATATATACTGAAAAAAGACGCGAAAGAAAAGTCATGAAGGCAAATTGCAAAGCTGCATGACTTCAGACGATTTTTTCTGCTATAACCGGGATATCGAAAGGCCAAGAATGGATCGACAACAGCAGGAAAAAGCAGGAATAGGGGATAGAACTATTAAAATCCTTTGATTTGTATAGTCCATATCTCTCCTATAGATCGAACCTGCCGCCTTGCCAGTAAGGCAAGACAAACTGGATCTATCCTGCCAAACATTGTCTGGAAACATCTTTTAACAAGTAGTTCACTAAAAACCGCATAACCCGCAAATCTGGGGTCATAAAAGGGGTCAGAGTAAGTTTAAATATTGCACAGTTTATTTTTACTCTGACCCCTTTTATGCTCGTGCTGCCCCACCAACATTCAATATACCTAAAAAAGCAATGGGCCCAATATCATCATTATTCATCGTTTCCCTCGAGTTCTTGAGCTAACAAGTGATTTAAGACCAATTTCATACGCTGCTTATGAATAACGTCACTATGATCCATAAAGGGATGAGAGAAATTTTCATCGTGAACGGTCTTTGCTCCCCGCCTCTGAGCAACTTCCCTTAATTCTGATGTCATAGACTCTCCTAGCACAGGATCTTTATCCCCTGTTATTACAAGCAGTTTACTTGCGTCTGGTGGAAGATTTACTAATGGATCAATTCGTTCCGGGCAGCCGTGCGATGAAAGCAAACTTGGGCTTGAATCTATAACAGCTGCGTCATATTCAATGCCAAAACCAATAACATTCAAAATCACTGCCCCACCCAAAGAAATACCGTAAAGCAATTTTCTTTCGTACGACTCGTTAAGTACCGTAGCTATTTCCTTATAATCTTCAATAATTGCATTTATTCGTCTTTTCCCCTCAGAATTTCCATACCCCCTATAATCATATATATAAACATCATAATAATTCTCAGCGAATAGTCTTAAATGGCCAATTATCTGATCAGCAATCATGGCATTCCCTAATGCCATTAATACATATCCTTTGGGGGGGATTCTGTGGCCATGACCATCATTAGACACGTATTTATAGCCTCTGAGAGTCTTACCATCAGAAGTCTGGAATTTGCTTGGTTCGACAAATTCAAGGTGGGAAACTCTATTTTTATTTGGACCAGGCGCTGTAGAACTCCATAGCCAGAAGAGAAAAGGCTCTTTAATAACACCACACACAGTGTCTTCTCTATCATTCGCAGATGAGTCTATAGCGATTAAAAAACTCAGAAGAATTGCTATGAAATACTTACTCATCCATTCAATCCCTGATCGTTTATGGGCAACACTAACAAGTAATTCTGCGGTTTTCAGATATCCCGTCACAATGAGTGATATCCGTAAGTAAGGCGACATCTTATCACTACACGTTTAGCTGAAAATATCCATAAATACAATATCTTTTCTCTTGTCTGGAGTTTTTGGGGCCTGAAAAATAACTTTAAATTTAGTAAGTCCACATTTAACATATTACAAATTTATCATAACCTGATAATCGGGTGACAGAAAGAAGATGCTTCCAGACCATCAATAATCCGGAGATACTCGCGATTGCTTTGCAATATATGTTCGTTCATAATTGCAACACTACTCTTTAAGTAAGTGTGGTTTTCTCGAATAGTACTTTTTGCACTGCTGATTTAATCACTCCATCATTTAGCGGATGCAAGCTGATCGATCTTGACCGCGATTTCAAAAAAAGCTGTATTTCCCGTTCCGGCCAAAATATCCGCTCAACATGGGTGCCAAAGTATCGTCCATCTTCTTCTGCTTGCCGAATACACTGCTCGAACATCTCCTCAAAAACTGCTCTGTCCGTAGTCTTCCTTTCAAGAGCAACGCCGATATCAATGTCGTTGATTTTGTCTTGCTCGGAAAGATAAGAACCGAACACCACAACTTTTACGACCTCATATATGTAATGATTGGAAGAATTGACTATTTCAACACGATCAAGAAATTCTTGGATCTTTTTGTCTGCTGTTTTTCGAAGAATCGGCTTTGCAGCCGAAGCCATTGAAAATGTCCGCCCAGCCGTAGTCACTTCCCAGACCGTCTCTGTCTTTAAGTCGTTCAGTTCGATATATTCGCAGCTATGAAGTTCTGCCAGGATAGCAGTCACCGTTTGATCATCTGTCTTCAAAAACCGAATGGCATCACTGCCAGTGAATAAACGATCCTTCACTTTCGCTAGAAAGTCTCGCACGGTAATAGCAGGAATGCCGGCAATTTTTTGTTTTTTGTCTATGCGCATATCTGATTGCGATAGTTGCCTTGAATTTCAGGGGAGCTCTCTTAAAAAGAGCCATCGCTTCTAGCTCTTCACCTTCAATCATAAAATCTAACTCCATCTCTTTCAATGAAGAACACAAAAGAATATCACTATTATTAATAAGTACGTCGATCAGCGGGCAATCTGAATCCCAATTTTGATTAAGTCAACCTGGCCAGTAGATTTTCCGCCATATACTCCTCTGAAGGGGCCAAAATTAATTTAACCGGAGGAGGTGTGATGATGAAAGTATGCCAAGCTATCCATTACCATTTGGAGTACCACAAGGCCAATTCTCAACAAAATACCCTGAGGTGTGTGGAGTTTGTTTTACGAAAATTCAACCATCATTTCATAGAAAGGACGCTCGAATCTGTAACTGAAGATGATGTACTATCATTCCTGACCACACTTACACTAAACCGGAAACAGACCACTAAGAGGAATCGGTATTCTGTCCTTTCCTCATTCTACAATTTTACGATCAGTACATCACAACCAGGCCTTAAAAACCCCTGCTACAACTCTGTTATCAAGAAAATATTCAGGACGCCCCAACCGACCCAAGGCCGGATATTGGAGAAGGATACTGTGGATGAGATAATTTTCCGTACAATGAACGCCAGAAACAGAATCATGCTCAAAACGCCAAGAATTACTGCTGTCCGATAGCGTAAGGGTTCGTTGGCATCCTCTTCGCTTCTGCGAAATAGGTTGACCACCACTTTTCTCAGATGTAGCCGACTGCTCCACAGCGCGATAAAAAAGAGCGCCATCACCGCG
>JAUWDC010000029.1 GCA_030608985.1 Desulfobia sp.
ATGTTTCATTAATGGGTGACTCAACAAGCTCAATGCCGGTAACAACAACCTGCGGATGAGCCGGGCGGATTTTAAATTCCACCCTTCTATTTTTGGATCTCCCTTCGGGTGTACTATTTGTTGCTATAGGCTGACTTTCTGCAAAAGCCTTTGCAGAAAGTTTTTGTGATGGAATATTGAATGTATCAATCCAGTATTCAACAACGGCTATTGATCGTGCAGATGAAAGTCCCCAGTTTGACGAAAAAGCAGTTACACCTTTCTTAATGGGCACATTATCAGTATGACCTCCAACCTCAACAGTTAAGTCCATATCTGGAATAATCTTTCCTAATTTATCCAATAATGGGAGAAAAGAGTTTCTAATCTGAGCCTTACCTGACTCGAAGGCAACTTCATCTTTTGCCCTCAAGATAAGCCCTTCTCCGCTATACTCAGCTTCCAGCTTGCCACTGTCCAGTTCCTCTGTGAACTTCCTGGCGACTTGAATCTGAATATGGAGGGGAACAGATTCAAACTGGGTAGAGATCATTTGCTGTCCTTCCATCTCATCAGTGACTGGCTGCTCGCTCTGTATGCCAAAGGCATCTTTCATGGCACCGGCAACCTGCTTGTATTTTGTAACATCCATAACAGCGAAAGAAAGGAGAAGTATAAAAAAGCACATAAGAAGAGACATCAAGTCTGCAAATGTACACATCCAGGCAGGTGCCCCTGATTTGCACTCTTGTTTTTTGCATTCTTCATCAGCCATGATTAGTCACCACACCAGCTTATCTATCGTTTCCAGTACTCCGATCCTTCGGAGGTAAGAAGGTTTGCAGAAATTCTTCCATGACACGAGGATTTAATCCTTTCAGGATCCCCAGCACTCCTTCAATAATCAATTTACGGTTACGCTCCTCTTCCTGGCTGCGCAGGGCGAGTTTGTCAGCAAGAGGCAAAAAAACCAGATTGGCCAAAATAGCTCCATACAGGGTAGTAAGCAAGGCCACCGCCATTGAGGGGCCAATGGAAGCAGGATCACTCATATTGGCAAGCATCTGCACCAGCCCAACCAGTGTTCCAATCATACCGAAGGCAGGTGAAGCATCTCCCATTGAACTAAATGTTTTCCGGCCAACTTCATGCCGGTCAACTGTCAGGCTCACCTCTTTTTTCAACACCTCTTCAATAAATTCTGCTTCATGACCATCTACGCAATACATAATGGCCTTTTTCAGGAAAGGATCTTCGATAGGTTGCTGTTCTAAAACAATGAGACCATTTTTACGGGCGATATTAGCAAGGTTTACAATTTCCTGGATAACTTCCTGGGGATTACTTAACTTGGCAAAGAAAGTATTCATCCCAACTTTTATGCCATTGATTACATCACTCATACCAAAACGAATCATAACCGTAGCAAAAGTTCCTCCAGCCACAATCATTACCGATGGGATATTGATAAAGAGAACTAAAGGGCCACCCAGAATAATTGCTATGAACAGCAGGGCAGCTCCCAGTACTAGACCGATGATAGTTGCTATATCCATAATATAGTGTTCTTGAGTTCTTGAGTTATTGGGTTATTGGGTTATTGGGTTATTGAGTTATTGAGTTATTGAGTTATTCTGATAACCAAATTTTACCTTATATGCTTTGACGCAGTTCAACACAACAAACTCAGTAAACTATTTTATTTCTCGTCAGCCATCAGTTTCTCTACATCAACATTCATAGAAAAACTGTGCTTATCATCAGGAAAAGTCCCGGAATGAACTTCCTTAACAAATGCTGCGATGGCTTCTTTCATCTGGGGTGCCAGCTGGGCATATTTCTTGACAAAACTTGGCACGAATTTATCAAACATACCCAACAGGTCATGTGTAACCAGCACCTGCCCGTCACAATGAGGACCTGCTCCTATCCCTATTGTCGGTACTGAGACATTTTCGGTGATACTTTTGGCAAGAGCATCAGGGATACATTCAAGGACAATAGCAAAGACACCTGCCTCATCAAGTGCCTGGGCGTCTCGCAGCATTTTTCGGGCAGACTCAATATCTCTCCCCTGAACCTTGTATCCTCCAAGCTGACTTGCTGTCTGCGGTGTCAAACCAATATGGCCCATAACCGAAATTCCTGCTTCAACCACAGCGCGAACTGTATCACAGACTTCGAGACCGCCTTCAAGTTTCACAGCATCACAACCAGCTTCTTTACAAAATCTACCGGCATTTTTGATGGCCTCTCTCGTGTCAACTTGATAAGAAAGAAAAGGCATATCTCCCACTATAAAAGAAGCCGATCCCCTCCGTACCGCTTTAGCATGATGAATCATTTCATCCATGGTGACTGGGACTGTTGATTCATATCCTAATACTACCATACCTAAAGAATCACCGACCAGGATCATATCAACCCCTTGGGATTCAAGTAAACGGGCGAAACTGACATCATACGCAGTAAGCATTGATATCTTTTCCACCCCTTTCTTGGCAATTATGTCCGGAATTGTCAATTTCATAACTTTCATGGTAGCACACTCTTAGTTATTGATAAAAGGGAAAAAATAATAAGGAACGATCAAAAATGGGGCGCTGCTGAACAGTTACAGATGTTCAAGTTTTTTCTGGACGAGTCCACAGTTCTTTCTGATGGCAATATTGAGAGGAACGCCCGAGATGTTCATAGGCATTGAGAGTTGCCATTCTTCCGCGTGGAGTCCGCATGAGGAAGCCGGATTGAATAAGGTAGGGTTCATAAACATCTTCCAGGGTATTTCTCTCTTCACAAACGGCTGTTGCCATTGTATCGAGCCCTATAGGCCCACCCTGAAATTTATCTATAATGGTCAAGAGAATCCGGCGATCCATCTCATCCAATCCCAGTTTATCCACTGAAAGCATATCAAGGGCAGACGAGGCAACAGAGCTCGTTATTTCTCCATCGGCCTTGACCTCTGCATAGTCACGGACTCTTCTGAGTAATCGATTGGCAATTCGAGGAGTTCCCCGTGACCTTTTTCCCATCTCCATTGCTCCCGCCTCATCAATAGATATGCCTAAAAGACCGGCTGACCTTTTGACTATAGTCACGAGTTCATCTGGAGAATAAAAATCAAGCCGCAACATAACACCGAAACGATCCCTGAATGGCGGTGTCAACAGACCTGTTCTGGTTGTAGCGCCTACAAGTGTAAACCGAGGCAAATCCATTTTCACAGTCTTGGCTCCGGGTCCCTGACCAATGACAAGATCCAGTTGAAAATCCTCCATGGCCGGATACAGTATTTCCTCTACAACATGGTTGAGTCGATGTATTTCGTCTATAAACAAAACATCCCCAGGCTGAAGACTGGTCAGGATCGCGGCGAGATCTCCTGGGCGTTCGATAACCGGACCTGAAGTAACCTTGATGTTTGCACGCATTTCATTTGCAATGATATAAGCCAGCGTTGTCTTGCCAAGACCGGGAAGACCATGAAAAAGAACATGATCAAGAGCTTCACCTCTGGCAATGGCAGCCTGGATAGCAATCTCAAGGTTGGCCTTAAGCTTCTCCTGACCGACATATTGCTCCAGAAATTGAGGGCGCAGGCTCACTTCCCCAACTGTTTCCTCAATTGTCACACTACTTGTGCTGACAATCCGCTCTTCTACCTTCATGCCA
The DNA here is from genome assembly GCA_030608985.1 of Desulfobia sp. GTDB lineage: Bacteria > Desulfobacterota > Desulfobulbia > Desulfobulbales > SURF-16 > Desulfobia. The sequence continues at coordinate 3,655 of JAUWDC010000029.1, forward strand.
CTATCCTCAACGCCTGTCTGACCAGCTCTTCAAATGACACGTCTGGTGTCTCCCGGATTACCCTTTGAACAGCATCTTCAGCATTTGCCCGGGTAATCCCCAAATTTACCAAAGCAGAAACCGTATCGGCAACTTGCTGGTTATCACTGGCTTTTTCAAACTGTTTCAATGGTGCATCTATATCTATCGCCATAAAAGGCATCTTGTCTTTTAATTCCAGACAAAGTCTCTCTGCGGTTTTTTTACCTATCCCAGGCAGTTTGGTTAAACGATGAAAATCCTCGGTACGAATAGCGGTGGAGAGTTCATGTGGGGATATCCCGGAGAGTATAGCAAGTGCAACCTTTGGCCCAATACCCGAAACGCTCATGAGCAGCAGAAAAGTTTCTTTTTCGTCAGTATTAACAAAACCATACAGAGCCAGGGTGTCTTCACGGACATAGGTATAAATTGAGACAAAAGCCTCCTGGCCTTTTTCCGGCAAGCCCATATAACAGGATTCCGTCACCCGAATATCATACCCCACTCCACCAGCCATAATAATGACATTTTCCGGTGATTTGAAATAGAGTTCTCCTTGTAAACAGGCTATCATTGTTAAAGGTTTGGGGGTTAAGGTTTAAGGTTTAAGGAAAAACCTTTTCGTGTTTTTTGGTGGATTTCGTGGCTATGCGTCATAACGACACCTGAGAAACAGCTAAATGATTAGAACAGCACATGGCAATCGCCAGGGCATCCGCCGCGTCCTGACTCGGGGTGGAAGATAGTTTTAATAAGGCCCTGACGGCCTGCTGAATCTGGTATTTGTCGGCCTGGCCATAACCAACCACCGCCTGCTTTACAGCCTTGGCTGAGTATTCAGAAAGGTCAATTTGATACTGACGGACAGCAAGCATCAAGACCCCACGGGCCTGCCCGAGTTTAAGAGCAGAATTAGGATTCTTGGCAACAAAAACATTTTCAATTGCAGCAGAGTCAGGCTGGTATGTCTCCAGCACCTCGCATATACCGTCATAGATTTCTTTCAGCCTATCAGGAAAAGTAAAATCCGGCGTTGACTTTATAACTCCGCAACTAACATACTCAACATGAAACCCAGCCTGCTCGATAACACCAAAACCTGTAATTCTGGAACCAGGGTCAATTCCTAGAATACGCACACTATCTCCCACCTATGAAATTTTCTCCATTATTTCATCTGGAATATCAAAGTTTGCATGTACATCCTGCACATCGTCGCACTCTTCAAGAACATCCATAAGTTTCATAAGGCGTATAGCCACCTTTTCTTCTGTAATTTCAGCAGTATTTTGAGGAATCATTGACAAGGTGGCCTCAATAAAAGAAACACCATCTTCTTCCAATTTCTCTCTCACTGTGTTGAAATCATCTGGTGCTGTTAGAACCTGAAATTCGTTTTCCTCTTCAAGAACATCCTCTGCCCCTGCTTCCAGAGCCAGGTCCATCAACTTTTCTTCATCAATGTTTTTTTTGTCAATCAAAATGGAGCCTTTTTTGTCAAACATATAGCCAACACAACCAGACTCGCCAAGATTGCCGCCATGTTTTGCAAAAGCATGTCGAACTTCTCCAACCGTTCGATTTTTATTATCAGTCATACAGTCAACAAGAATTGCTACTCCGCCAGGGCCATATCCCTCGTAAGTAATTTCAATATACTCGACCCCTTCCAGTTCACCGGTTCCTTTTTTAATTGCCCTTTCAATATTGTCCTTGGGCATATTTTCACTTTTAGCACTCGCAATAGCACTGCGCAGTCTTGGATTGCCAGCCGGATCTCCGCCACCTATCTTAGCGGCAACTGTTATCTCTTTGATTAACCTGGTAAAAATTTTACCCCGTTTGGCGTCAGCAGCGCCTTTACGATGCTTTATATTTGCCCACTTTGAATGTCCAGACATTATTTTAATCCTCCGATCATTTTCACTTAGCCTTTATACCCTGTTCCCAACACAAAAATTTCCCGGCTCTCACTGCGGGAACTTTTCGGTTTCACTATTTTACTTTTACCAAACAATTTACCGACTTCGGCAACAAAGGCTTGGAAGTCTTCCCCTTGAAAAACCTTGCAATAAAAATTCCCGCCTGGAATCAAAACCTGTGATGCTATTTCTAATGCATGCTGAGAAAGCTCCACAGACCTGACATGATCTGAAAATTTATTCCCAGTCGTTTTGGGAGCCATATCACTCATCACTACATGAAAAGGACCCTTTGCAGCAAGAATTTCAATTACTTCAGGATCGTAAATATCTCCCTGAAGAAAACTAATGGGTGCTCCTCCCTTCACTTCGGGCTGTGAACTGGCCTGCAGATCAACGCCTACAACATTACCTTTGGAACCAACTATTTTTGCAGCATACATTGCCCAGCTTCCAGGATGGCATCCTAAGTCAAGGACACTATTACCAGGTTTAAGCAATCTATATTTTTTCTGAGCTTCTTCCAGCTTATAAACAGATCTGGCAGGATATTTCTCTTTTCGTGCCTTATGGAAATAATAATCCTGAACTTTTTTCATAGCAACTGATTTGATTAGTAAATATTCGACTTGATGCTGAAAAATGGCCCAAACCACCGATTTGTAAATGTTTGGATAGTGGCCCAGGTTTGGACGATCAGGCCTGCGAGCTATATTGGGTTATATGCGAGTAGGCCTGATCGTCCAAAGATGGGTTGCTAGCCGAATATTTACTTTAATTAGCCTATTTTACTTGGGATATCAAGCAAATGCATAGCAATTGGAACATTTCTTTTGCAGACAACTATTCCTCTTTTCTCTCCTCATACCAAATGTCCAAAGCCTCTTTATATGTTTGCGATCGTGAAACATTAAGATCAACAGAAACCCTCTTCACGGCATCTTTGAGAGAACTCTTCTTATTGTCCCGGTACCATCGAAGTAAATCGGCCAAGTTGTCAATATCAACAGCTTGAGGGCTTTGATCACCGGCCAGGAGAATCACACATTCCCCTCTCACTTCTTTACGGGTGCACAACACCTCTAAAACGTCACTTATTGAACCACGCAAAATCTCTTCATATAATTTGGTAATCTCTCTTGCGAGGACCATTTGTCTGTCCCCGAATATATCCAGACAATCTGCAAGTGTCTTCCTGATACGCTTTGCCGTTTCAAAAAAAATAATGAGTTCCTGGTCCTGGACGTGGGCTAAAAGTAATTTAGAACGTTTTCCCTTTTGACCAGGCAAAAAACCAAGAAAAACAAACGAAGTCTGGGTAAAACCAGACACGCTGATCGCAGCTGTTAAAGAAGATGGTCCAGGTATCGGAACGACAGGGATATTGTGTTCATAGCATTTACTGACAAGAATGGCACCGGGATCTGAAACAGCGGGAGTGCCTGCATCTGAAACCAAAGCACCATTTTCACCATCTAGCAGTTTTTTAAGGATTTTGTCAGCCCTGCTGACCTCCTTATCTTTGTAGTAGCTGACTAATGGTTTCGAAAGTGACAAGTGAGAAAGAAGTTTCCTGGTATGACGAGTATCTTCTGACGCCACAAAATCAACTTCCCCAAGTACTCTTACTGCCCTCAAGGTTATATCTTCAAGGTTCCCGATGGGAGTAGCAACAACGAATAAAGTCCCAGGCCCTACCTCGCATATTTTTTGTTCTGCCACGACTTAACCTTCCTTTAGAGGTAGTCTCACCTCAAATATGGTAGGGTTTTGCAGATTCGTACAGGCAACTTCTCCACCATATTTTTCACATAATGTTTTCACGTAATAAAGGCCAAGGCCGCGTTTGTCTTCCCAGGTCGTGTAAAAAGGATCAAAAATCCTATTTAGGCTATCTTCTGAAACGCCAATACCTGAGTCTTGTAGTGAAACCACCGCAAACTCCCCTTCCACGTGTAAACTGACATTAAGTTGGCATTGCCCTCCATCTGATTGTGCTATTTTCATAGCCGTAAGACTGTTTTCTAGGAGGGCAAAGCAAAGCTGATGCATTTCAATAGGAGTACAAACTGTTTGTGAATTGGAGGTTGAAAATAAAGTATTTTTAACCACCTTATGTTTAAAAAAGCTATCTGCACATAAAAAGTCAATTTCCTGTTGGAGAATAGTGTTCACTGTATTTGGCCATATGGAATTGTCATCATTGTATATACTATTCTGAAAAGGCATGACGTTCCGTTGCAGAATATTAAGCCCGAATGCTGTTTTTTCTTCAAGCATCGAGGTCAAATTAGCCCGCTGCTTGAGAATAGTCTGAAGTTGTTTAAGCTCATCTGAGCCAGGGCCTTCATGCAAAACAGCCTCAAGAGAAGATAACAGGTGCTCACTTTGGGAAAACATGGATTGTAACAATTCAACCTGCATGGAAAAAGCCTGTAGGACTCCATTCAAATTATGAATTGTACCGGCAAACAGCCTGCCTACCTCAGCTTTCATCGTGAGTTCGCGAGAAACTGATTCCCATGATCTCTCCAGATTACATTCATCGGGTTTATCAGACATTATAACGACCTCTTATTTTTGCAGAAAAATGAACAGATATGAAGGAAAGAAAAAGATGGACGATAACCATGTAACAGTCTGACTATATAAAAGTAAAAAACAAGAAACAACTGAGCAAGCGTGGAAAATACTTTCCTCTTTACTAGAGGCTGATAATATCAATTTTGGTTCCTTTAAACATGAACAATCAGGCTTCCGATCAAAAGGAACTACGCGATATACTCGTATTT
>JAUWDC010000213.1 GCA_030608985.1 Desulfobia sp.
CATGTCATTGGCGGGATACGCGAAATTGACCTTGTCATTGGCCCAAAAGAGCCTGTTATGCCTCCTGATCCTGTCTGGCGGGAAATGCGCGGAGCCAGAGAAACACTTGGAAGCGGATCTGTCTTCTGGGATGAGAACAACGAGCCCAGAATTCATCTCCATGCAGCGCTGGGCCACCACGGTGAAACAGTAACGGGCTGCCTTCGTAAAGGCAGCAAGGTGTATCTTATCCTTGAAATTGTCCTTTTTGAAATAACCGGTTTCAATGCAAGCCGCCCCTGGTATCCTGAAGGCGGGTTTAATCGATTAACTTTCGACTAGATACATTCCCAAGCTAGAGCTTGGGAACGAGAAAATTCTCAATTTTCAATTCTCAATTATATATGTTTACCTATCAGAAAACCAACCGTTACTTTGCCCAGATAGCAAGAGGCCTTGAGGATCCCGGCGCTGAAGAACTGACCGAGCTTGGGGCCAGTGAAGTCAAACCCGCATACCGAGGTATTTATTTCAACGCCGACAAAAAAACGCTATACCGCATCAACTACCATTCACGTCTATGCACCAGGATACTGGCCCCGCTGCTTCAATTTGACTGCCACTCAACAAAATACCTCTACAAAACAGCAATAAAAATGGACTGGTCCCAGCTTCTATCAAGCCGGAACACCTTTGCCATCAATGCAACAACAGCCAACAGCAATATCCGGCATTCCCAATATGCGGGCCTGACCCTGAAAGATGCCATAGCGGATCATTTTCTCGACAAATATGACGCTCGCCCTTCAGTTGATAAGAGGAACCCCGATGTCTGGCTCAATCTCCGTATTGACAGGAATAAAGCAACTATCAGCCTTGACACCTCAGGAGGTTCGCTGCACCGACGGGGATATCGCAAAGAGACTGTCGAGGCCCCCATGCAGGAAACTGTTGCAGCGGCGATAGTACGCTTTTCAGATTGGCACGGCGCACAACCTCTTCTTGATCCAATGTGCGGATCTGGGACACTTCTCTGTGAAGCTTTGATGCACTATTGTTCTATTCCGGCAGCATATCTTCGTCGTCATTTTGGCTTTGAGATGATGCCGGATTTCGATGCCGACGCATGGAAACAGGTCAAGAAAGAGGGCAACAGTCAAATCCGCAGACTGCCGAAAGGTCTTATTACCGGCAGCGACAAAGACAACCAGGCAATCGCGGCAGCCAAAGCCAACTGCGGTATGCTTCCCCATGGAGAACGAATTGTATTACAGACAAAGAAGTATCAGGATATAAAGAGTGCTGCAGACACATGTATTGTAAGTAACCCTCCTTACGGCCTCCGTTTGCAGCGTAATCAGGACATGGCCGGCTTCATAAAAAAACTTGGAGTCTTTTTAAAAAAACGATGCCCCGACTCAACAGCTTTCCTCTATTTCGGCAACCCAGATCGCATGAAAGATATCGGATTAAAGGCAGCCTGGAAAAAACCACTCATGAATGGTGGTCTTGACGGTCTTCTTGTAAAATATAAATTAGGGAACAGAATATGAACGATGATGATCCTGTTGAAATCCCTATTGATGGTATTCTTGATCTCCACACCTTTCATCCGCGAGACGTAAAAAGCCTGGTTCCCCACTACCTTGAACTTTGCCAGGAACAGAACATCCTTGAGGTTCGAATAATCCATGGCAAAGGAACGGGAACATTACGACGCACTGTCCACTCTCTCCTTGAAAAAAATAAAAGAGTGGCCTCCTACCGCCTTGATGACGGTTCCGGCGGGGGCTGGGGCGCTACTCTGGTAAATCTTCACCCTGCCTGAACGATTTTTCCCTTATTTCAATTTGACAATCCTATCAACTTTTCTGATAATGATTTTAATGCGCTGCGCTTCTGGAAACACGGATACTGCAAAACCGGCTTATTAGACTTCATTAATATTTTTTTTCGTAACTTTTCAGGCAAGGTTGCATAATTCGCCTAAACGACAATCTACATACAGGCATCATTTATGGATAATATGATGGGCCAGACATTGACAAAGAATGTCAATCTTATGAAATCCAGTGTCACCAAATACGCTGTATATGGTGTTCTTATTGCGATTTTTGCTATTATCGTCGCAACCGTAACGACCTGCTACCTGGATACAGGAAGAATAAGCCTGGATGGGATCATGGAAGCCCAAAAATCCAACATGACTCTCTGGGTTCTTGATGCCATGCCCTTCATATTTGCCTTCTGGGGTCAGTATGTCAGTTCTATGATCGCCTATAAAGCAGGCACCATGGTGATAGACCAGACCAAGGAATTGCGGCAGCAGACAGCAGCTCTCGAACATCAGGTCATGCATGATGCCACCCACGACGCACTTACCGATCTTCCCAATCGCATCCTCCTCAAAGATCGACTGGAACAGGCCCTCAGCAATGCTCACCGTCACAAACACGTTACTGCCCTCATCATTCTTGACCTGGATCGTTTTAAGGAAATCAATGACACGCTGGGTCACTATAATGGCGATCGCCTGTTAAAACAGGTGGCTGTCCGCCTTGAGGGGGTAGTACGTGAGTCAGACACCTTATGTCGTCTTGGCGGCGATGAATTCGCCATTTTACTGCCAATCATCAGCGACAGAAAAGGCATTCAAACTGTTATCGAAAAAATCCAGAAAGCCCTGGAAAGCCCTTTTATTCTGGAAGGATTAACACTTGATATCCAGGCAAGTATTGGAGCGTCAATCTGTCCCGATCACGGCAAAGATGTTGACACTATATTACAGCGGGCAGATGTGGCAATGTACGCCGCCAAACAGGATAAGCTCGGTTTTGCCGTCTATACCACCAAAATGGATAAATACAGTCCCAAAAGACTGACCCTGATGGGTGAACTTCGTCAGGCCATTGTAAACAATGAACTTGTCCTTCATTTTCAACCAAAAGTCTCCGTTGCATCAAATAAGGTAAGTGGTGTCGAGGCCCTTGTCCGCTGGAATCATCCAGAGCATGGTCTGATGATGCCGGATGAATTTATTCCCCTTGCCGAACGCACCGGACTGCTCCGCCAGCTTTCCAGGTGGGTCCTGAAGCATACTCTTGATCAGGCTGTCTCCTGGCATGAAAATGGAATTGAGCTTGAGGTCGCTGTCAACATCTCACCGTCCACACTTCTCGACCCGGAACTCCCAGACACAATAACAGGATTGCTCGCCTCCCATAAGCTGCCGTGCGGAACACTTACTCTTGAAATCACGGAAACATCCATTGTTAGAGATCCGGAACTGGCCATGGAGGTCCTGATCCGCCTTGCAGATATGGGGATAAAAATTTCCATCGATGACTTTGGGACAGGATACTCATCCCTCTCCTACCTCAAAAAAATGCCGGCAAGTGAAGTCAAAATAGATAAATCCTTTGTCATGGACATGTTGGAAAATGAAAGTGATGCCGTTATCGTAAAAGCCACTATAGATCTTTCCCATAATTTAGGCATGAGAGTTGTTGCCGAAGGAGTTGAGAACCAGGAAATAGTAGATCGGCTGAAAGAGCTCGGTTGTGATATTCTCCAGGGATATCACTACAGTAAACCTCTTGCCGTCAATGATTTCTCTGAGTGGTTCTTATCGTGGAAGGCCGACTGAAATTCTCGTTTTGGCACTGCTTAAAACCCTGCCTGGAATACCTATTGTTCTGGTAGCCACCTTTGTTCCTTACCAGGATAGATTCATCATCCCTGTTCCCCGACCCCTATATTTTTGTTGACAATTTGCATTCTTTTTGGCCTTAATGCAGGAATTAACATTTCATG
>JAUWDC010000158.1 GCA_030608985.1 Desulfobia sp.
CAAACCGATAAGCGAGGGCACGAGACATCGAGACTTATGCCCTTGAGGTACAAATGTAGAAATCGACAATCAAGTTATTTAATGAAACCTCTTTATTGTTATTGTTATTGTTATTGTTTTTGTCAATTAACCAGCTTCTGAAACAACTTCTACTTTTATAGCGCATAACTTGTACTCAGGAGTTCTTGAAAGTCGATCAAGAGCGTCCAGAGTGAGAAGATTCACCAGCGCCTCTTCGTGATTATAGGTGGCAAAAATAGTGCCTGGCTGACTTTTGTCGGTAAGCTGTGCTCTCAGCACAACAGATCCGCGTCGTGAGGTAAGCTTTACCGTATCTTTCTCTTTTATACCCAGCCGCTCGGCGTCATCAGGGTGAATCTCAGCAAAACACTCAGGGCTGATATCATCGATCAGAGAAGTTTTTCCACTCATACTGCTGAAGTTGTATCGAGACATTTCACGTCCTGTTGTAAACTGCATTGGATACTCTTCATCTGCAGGTTCAACAGGGGGAATATATTCCTCTGGAATAAAAAGGCCCCTACCTCTTGTAAAAGTCTTTGTATGCATGGCTGTAGTGCCAGGATGATTTTCATCGGGAACAGGCCATTGCAAGCCCTCTTTTTCGATGCGATCATAAGTGATGCCAGTATACTGAGGCAGTAGACTGCTAATCTCTTCAAAAATATCCTTAGGAGAATTATAGTCCATGTCATATCCCATTTTTTGGGACAATTCGCAGATTATTTTCCAGTCAGGACGCGCCTCACCTGGGGCATCAACTGCCTTTCGAATACGTGTAACTCTTCGCTCGGTACAGGTAGTTGTCCCATCTTTTTCAGCATAACAAGCTGCTGGAAGGACAACGTCCGCAGCTTGAGCTGTTTTGGTTAAAAATATATCCTGAACAACTAGAAAATCGATATGATCGAGCGCTTTTTGAACATGAGAAATATTGGCATCAGCAACAGCAGGATCTTCGCCAAATATATAAAGGCCTCGAATTTCGTCCTTTAAAATATTATCCCATATCTCTGTGGCTGGTTTTCCTGCGTGTGTAGGAAGTTTTACCTTCCACAACTCTTCATATTTCTCAACCAGTTCCTCGTTGTCCAGTTTTCCATATCCAGGTAAGGTATTGAAAAGTGCACCCATATCGCAGGCGCCCTGGACATTATTCTGACCACGAAGCGGATTACAGCCCCCGCCTTCAACTCCAACTTTTCCACACAGCATTGAAAGGTTGGCAATACTTTTAACCCGGTCTGTGCCGGTCACATAATGGGTAATACCCATACCGTGGTATATTGCGTGTCGGCCAGGAGCAGCAAACATTCGAGCAACAGTACGAATAGTATCAGCGGGGATACCGGTTATTTTTTCTACTTCTTCCGGCGGATATTTACTTACAACGCTTTTCAGATAATCAAAGTCTTCTGTTCTCTCCTCAACAAATTTCTTGTCATGGAGATCCTCTTCAAGAATGACATTCATAAGAGAATTCAACAGGGCGACATCTGTTCCTGGATTGATACGCAGCCATTCATCAGCTCGATCAGCCAGTTTTGTTCTACGGGGATCAACCACTACCATTTTGGCACCTTTATCAAGGGCCTGATGTATACGTAGTCCTATTGTAGGATGACTTGTGTCCGGATTGCTACCGATCATGAAGAAAAGATCAGTTATTGTGGTATCGGCAATAGAGTTAGTCATCGCGCCGCTTCCAAACGTGAGGGCCAGACTGGCCACCGTGGGAGCGTGTCAGAGACGGGCACAGTGATCTATATTATTCGTACCGATCGTTGTGCGCATAAACTTCTGCATCAAAAAATTTTCTTCGTTGGTAGCACGGGCACATGAAAAACCTGCGATAGAGTCAGGCCCGCTTGTTTCTTTTATCTCATTAAACTTACTGGCTATTACCTCGTAGGCATCATCCCATGTTGTCTCTACGAGTTTACCTTGCCTTCGAACAAGAGGCTTGGTGAGTCTGGTCCTGTCTTTAACAAAATCATGGGCAAAACGACCCTTTACGCAGAGTGCTCCGTAATTGGGTGCAATTTCCGGATCAGAAGAGGTTTCTATTATGGTATTGCCTTTGACATGAAGAACTATCTGACAACCAGCGCCACAGTATGGGCATGTGGTTTGTACTTTCCTGACATCCTCGCTGATAATCGGTACAATGGATGGTTTTTTGGTTAAGGCGCCTGTTGAACAATTTTCAGCACACTTTCCACAGTAGACACAATTGTCGTTAAAGGAGAGATTAAGATTGTGATACAGGCCATTGGCATCAATTTCACCGGCAGTAACATTAATAGCGTCATATTCACAAGAATTGACACATTTTTGACAGAAAATGCATTTATTCAAATCAACGTTCAAAACATGATGCGAACTATCCTTCGGATATGATGGTTTTGTTCCCATGCCTGTTTTATTAATATTGACACCATATTCAATATCAAGACGTTTCAAATCACATGTGTCAAAAGCATTACAACCACAAGACAAACATCGATCGGCTTCCTGCCTGGCAATGTCTTCGGTATATCCAAGCCTAACTTCTTCACACTTTTCAAGACTGTCCTGTAAGTCCTGTTCAGGCATAGGCCCTCGCGACTTGATAGCGAAGCCGTTAAAATTACTTTGGTCAACATCATCAAATGACCGTCCACGATGGAAGTTAAATCGACTTTCAGCCGGTGCTTTAGGTACTCCCATGATATAGGCATCGATATTTTCAGCAGCTCTTCTCGCTGAGACAACAGCCTGGATGACAGTTCTCGTTCCACTTGCAGCATCGCCGGCTGCAAAAATACCAGGAACAGATGTCATTAAATCACGCGGGGATGCATTGAGTACATTGTTTGCCTTCAGAGCTATCTGTTCTTCAATTTCTCCCCCTGCCAACTTACCGGAACAGGCCATTTGGCCAACGGAAGAAACTACTGTATCAACTTCGATAATATTTGATGATCCCGGTATTGGCTCTGGCTGGCATTTTCCTTTCTTGTCCGGCTCTCCGAGCTGCATCCTCACAAGTTCAACCTGGAGGGATCCGTTTTCAGCATTATTAATTTCAACAGGTGAAGCCATTGCAAGAAACTGCACACCCTCTTTTTCGGCCTCTTTCACAACCCTTGCATGGGCTGGCAGGTCAGCAAGCATCCGAGGGAAAATAACTGTGACTTCTTTTACATTGTTCCTTAGCAGTGTTCTTGCCACTTCCATGGCTATATTGTTTCCGCCAATGACAGCTGCACGTTTTCCATACTTAGCTGTATCACAAGAGCCGTTTTCACTTACTTCCTTGAGGAATTTAGCAGCAGTCAAAACTTTTGAGTTTTTACTTCCAGGAATATCAAGAGGCTTATCTACCCCTGCTCCTATAGCGATAAGAGTCGCATCAAAACCCTTATCTTTCAGATCCTGAAGGCTAAAATCACGACCCCATTTCTGATTAAAAGCTACTGATATCCCCATCTTTAGAATGGTGTCTGTTTCATAATCAAGAACGTTGCGTGGAATCTTATATTCCTGGAAACCATAACGAAGCATACCGCCAAGTTTAGGATTCGATTCAAATACAGTAACGTCATGTCCCTTACGGGAAAGATAATATGCACCTGTCAAACCAGCAGGACCACCGCCAATAACGGCAACTTTTTTTCCTGTTGATTCTCCCCGAGGAATATTCAAATCAACATTATTGGCCATGCACCAGTCTGCAACAAAGCGTTTCAGGTGATTTATTGCAATGGGCTCGTCAACGAGGACTCGACGACATTTAGTCTCACAAAAGCGGGGGCAAACCCTTCCAACAGAAAATGGGAAAGGATTACGTTCCATAATCAGGCGTAGGGCTTCTTCATACTCACCTTTCTGCACATGAGCAATATAGCCCTGGACATTTATCTGGCCGGGACAGGTAAGATTACATGGAGCCTTGCAGTCTCCAAAATGAGTTGAAGACAGGAGGGCAAGTTTTTCTTGACGCTTTTGCGTGAGGGCATCAGAGTCGGTGACAACCTTCATCCCATTCTGAGCAATAGAATCACATGAACGGACAGGTTCATCAATACCTTCAACTTCAACAATGCAGAGGCCGCAGGGCGATTCACTGTTTTTCCCTCCCACGGAGCAAAGGGTCGGAATCGTTATATCTGCCCTTCCGGCAATTTCCAGAATAGTTAAACCTTCTTCTGCTACAATTTCAGAACCGTTTATCTCGATATTAATGGTCGACATTACTTACCCAGGTGTAGATATTTTTTATACCGCAGAGGCATAAGTCTCGATGTCTCGTGCCCTCGCTTATCGGATTGAACAGACAAGCTGTTCAACTCAGCTTTCTAAATCATGCTCAAAAACCGACAAAACAAAAATCAGCCGGCTTTCGAGCAGATTGGTATCAGGCAGCAGGTTTCCATGCTTTCAGGAATGCCGGCAGATGACCAGCCTCACGAGGACCAATTGTAATGGTCCAGTCAGGCAGTTCTTCCTCCAATTCACCTTTTATGCTTGCAAGATACCCGGGGATAATAAGTTCACGGTGTTTCACTTTGTCTG
>JAUWDC010000289.1 GCA_030608985.1 Desulfobia sp.
GCTGAGTCGGAAGAGGATGCAGACAGAGCTGCCAGGACCATTGCCAATTCAAGTCTTTTTAAAACGGCCTGTTTTGGTGAAGATGCCAACTGGGGCCGTATTATTGCGGCGTTGGGCAGGGCAGGGGCTGTCTTTGATGCAAGCAAGGTGGAGATAGCCTTTGATGACGTGATAATGGTGAAGCAAGGACTTGGCTTAGGCGCTGAGCAGGAGAGGCTTGCCACGGCAGTCCTCAAGCAGGATGTCTTCATTCTTCAAGTAAATCTGCATGAAGGTGCCTCCGAAAGTAAGATTTATACCTGTGATTTAAGCATTGATTATATCAAAATTAATGCTGATTACCGTACCTGAGTTCATTCCCCTTATGAGTTTGTGATATGAAGATTTTCAAAACCATTGGCATGGCTTGTCTGGTGCTGTCAGCAATACTGTTTTTTTCCGGGAACTCTCTGGCGGATATAAAGATAGGTGTTTTGGCAAAACGCGGGGCGGCCAAGGCCATGAAACAATGGGGGCCAACCGGTCAATATCTTACCGAGAAACTGGGAGAGAAGGTCATAATTATCCCTCTTAAATTTACAGCCATCGAGCCCATGGTGAAAGATGGCAAGATTGATTTTCTACTGGCCAATTCCGCCTTTTTTGTGGAAATGGAGAAAAAATACAACGCCAAGGCTGTAGCCACTCTTGTTAATTCCAGTGGAGGGACAGCACTTGATACCTTTGGAGGTGTTATCTTTGTCAAGAAAGACAGCCCGATTCAGACCCTGGATGATATGAAAGGGAAGAAATTCATGGTGGTGAAATTTTCCTCTTTTGGCGGGGCCCAGATGGCATGGCGACTTCTCATAGAAAACGGAATTGATCCGCAAAAAGATATGGCGGCATTCCTGGAAGGGAAGAAGCATGATAATGTAGTGCTGACAGTGAAAAATGGTGTGGTTGATGTTGGATCTGTGCGCAGTGATACCCTGGAAAGAATGACGGATGAAGGAAAAATCAAGATGGAGGATTTCCGTATTATTCATCCTGTTGTCGATGATTTTCCATTTGTCCGCAGCACCCGGCTTTATCCCGAATGGCCCATGGCCGCATTAGCCGGCACTGATGCAGGTGTGGCACAGAAAGTCGCTGATGCCCTGAGAGCTGTTGCGCCCGACTCGGCTCCAGCCAAGGCCGCCAAGATCATCGGCTGGAAAGATGCAGCTGATTACGCCAGTGTCCGAGAATGTTTGACAACCATCAAGTATGGGGCTTTTGCAGGAGAATAGGAGGGAGAAAAAAGGCACGTAGCTTATTTGTCGAAGTTAGCAGTTCGTAATACAGCGGAACACCGGATCAGCGATTATATCTTTCTTCGCAGGAAAGAAGAATCTCCTTCTGGGCGTCTTCCAACACCTGTTTGGCCAGTTTGATATCTTCGCTTATCTGGTGCGCTAATTCGTCAGGTCCCGAAAATTTATGCTCTCCCCGCATAAAGCGGAGCAGGTTGATTTTTATCGGTTTTCCGTAAATATCCTCATTGAAGTCAAATATGTGTGTCTCGGCAGATAATTTTTCATCTCCGAAGGTCGGATTGTAACCGATGTTGAGCACGCCGCCGTAACATTTCCCATCGTATATGACTTGAGTTACATAGACTCCATGTTTGGGGCAGAGATCCTCGGACGAGATATGGAGATTTGCAGTGGGAAAACCGAGTTGGGCACCACCCCGCTGCTTGCCGACTTTGACTTCTCCTCGAATTTGATAGGGGCGGCCAAGCAACGCTTTGACATCCATCATTCTCCCTTCTTTAACAAGTTCCCTGACCTTTGTGCTGCTGGCCAATACACCATCGACATAGTATGGTTCTACAACGGAGACAGGAAAGCCTTTTTGCCGCCCCTGCTCCTGTAAAAAGGGAATGTCGCCTTCACGTCCCTTGCCAAAGGCATAGTCATATCCAACTACCAGTTCCTTAACGCCTATGGTTTTTATAAGGACCTCATCCACGAATTCTTCAGCAGAAGTGGTAGCAAATGGCTTGGTAAACGGAATGATAATCAGCACATCAATACCGGCCATCTCAATAAGTTCTCTTTTCTGATCACAGTTGGAGATGAGCTTAATGCCGGAATCAGGTCGAACAACCTGCAGGGGATGAGGGGTGAATGTGATAGCCACACTTGTTCCCTGCTGCTGATAGGCTTTACTGACAACTTCTGAAAAAAGGATCTGATGGCCGAGATGTACACCGTCAAAGTTGCCAATGGTCACACAGGGATTGTGAAATGGACTTTTTATCTCTGCAACATCAACATATACTTCCATGAAACAACTGTCTCCGGATGTTTATTATTCACATTTGAAGCATTCAAATCAGCGATTGGCTTGAAAGGGGTATGTTTAAACCATACGCTTTGCTTTGTTAATCCTTTTTTGTTGAAAAATCTTGACAAAAACCACTGGAAATATGTAAAGTCGCATTTTCACAATGTGCCGAAGTGGCGGAATTGGTAGACGCGCTAGGTTCAGGGTCTAGTGTCCGTATGGATGTGCGAGTTCGACTCTCGCCTTCGGCACCATAGAGATATCAAGGGGTTAGCTCTCATTTAGGGTTAACCCCTTTTTTCTTTTATGGGTGCTTGGTCAACATTTTCCATAATACATCTCTCATTGGTTGATTGCTTCATGGGCATCATCCATGTCACGATGAAGCGTTGTGATGCACTGACAGCCCAATAAGGGAAGTTAATGTGAACTAATTCAGTTTATCGTTTGTCGATATTTACTAATTTCCCGTCCAAAAAGGTTAATCTATATATTCCGCGATTTGAAATCTTAAATCCTGAAGCGTCATGATATTGATTATTAAGCCAATTGCTACGTAATTGCCAAGATTCAATCATAGTATCATTATGAATTCTTTTGATGCCAAAAGGATAATTTTTCAGGCCTAAAGTTGTGAATACTTCTGATTTAGTCATGCCTATTTTCACAATATTCATTCTATTACTACCTTCCGCTATCCCTGCACATCCAGA
>JAUWDC010000035.1 GCA_030608985.1 Desulfobia sp.
GAAATACCCCTGTAACGGCAAATCCCATTTTGAGGAATTTACGCCGTTCTTCTGAAGGCAGATTGCTCACGCCCTCGTTTTTTTCCTTTGATAACTTCTTGATATCCATCCTGAATCTCCTGAGAAAATTATAAAACAGAGAAAAGGTGCATGTGTAAGCTTCCTTCTACCTGTAATCACCGACCAGCAATAATGAGAGATATGAGTGGCTATTCTATTGTGGGGGCGTCTGCGATCACAGAATAGTCTTAATGATCGAGTAACGCGTCATGCCTGCCATATACTGCTCAGCTACATCTATAAAAAGTGTTGCAAATTTTAATAAAGTGTAGCAAGTTAAAAGTGTTGCAAATCTGATGCACCCTACACGTATTGTAGGATGTGTCAAGGTTTTTTTCTAGGAGACGGCAGCTTTCAATTTATTATAATTTTAGTGCCTTACAGCTTATTTCGTACAAAAAATAATAAGAAATAAAAAAATTACTTTTGAAATAAAAGACTTACATCTACTGTTAAGGAACTTATCAGGTTCTGCGTGGTTAGTCGGAAAATATGTCAGACAAAAAAAGCAAGAGTGAAAAGCAAGTGGTCATGCAGGAATATTCCAAGCTGCCAGAACCTTCTCCTGCTGGTGGAGGGAGGGAGCTTTTTCATGCTATCCAGGACCCTGTCTTTGTAGTTACTCCTGATGGTATTATTATTGATGCCAACAAGGCTGCCCTTACGGCGGCAAAAAAAGACCTGTCAGAAATTATTGGTCAAGGAATTTGTAAAATTATCCATGGAGGGAGTTTGCCACACATGAAATGCCCTCTCGAGGAATTTCTGCGTACCTGCTTTACCAATTATGTTGAAGAGACTACTCTTCCCGGCCTTGCCGGGGAATATCTGCTGACAATTACGCCAGTCAAAGACCGGAATGAAAATGTACGGAAAATTTTACTTGTTGCAAGGGAATTGACCGGTGATGAGGTGAGAAAAGCGGATTCTTTTCGAACTGCCCAAATGGCCTCTATTGGTGAACTGGCGGCGGGTGTTGCTCATGAAGTCAACAATCCCATTACCGGCATTATTAATTTTGCCCAGATACTTCTCGATGACAGCGAAAAAGATTCCATACAGGAAGAACTTTTAGGCAGAATAGTAAATGAAGGAGAGAGGATTGCGGTAATTATTAAGAATCTTCTTTCCTTTTCCCGTGAAAGTGAAAACGATAATGACCTTATAGATATAAAACAGGTAATCCAGGACAGTCTTACCCTTGTTCAACATCAATTTGAAAAGGATGGTATCAGGATTGATACCAAATATGCAGAAAACATGGGGCAACTAGTTGGAAATTTTACACAATTACAGCAAGTTATTCTTAATTTGTTAAGTAATTCCCGTTTTGCTTTGAATGAACGCTACCCTAATCCTTCACCAGACAAAATTATTGAAATATCCTGCAACCCATCTGTTAATGATCAAGGTAAACCGGCCACCCAAATTTGCATTAAAGATACAGGTACCGGCATTCCCCAAGGTATTCTGAAAAAATTATTTGATCCATTTTTCACCACCAAACCTTCTGGTGAGGGAACTGGACTTGGGCTCAGTATTACTTATGGTATTGTTCGGGACCACGGCGGGACTATCAAGGTTGACTCAAGAATGCATCAATATACTAAGATGATAGTTGAGCTCCCTCAACTCAGGTAATTAATATGGACAGTCAAATTCCCCATGAAAAAGATATCCATATTCTGATAGTCGATGATGAATTAAGTATTCGACTTTCTTTTGAGATGATTCTTGCCCGTGAAGGGTATGGGCCAATAACTACTGCCTCTACTTTAGGTGAAGCTCTCACTGCAATCAAAGAACAAGATTTTGATCTTATCATTAGTGATATTATACTCGGAGAAGAAAGAGGCACTGATTTCCTTGGCAAAATCAAGGAAGCAGGCATCGAATGTCCGGTGGTCATGGTTACCGGGTTTCCCAATATCGATACGGCTGCTGAGGCTGTCCGCTATGGTGCATTTGATTACATTCCTAAGCCTGTAAACAAGCAAACATTGTTGAAATTTGTTCGACAGGCATTGAAACATTGGGAACTTGAAAAAGAGAAAAAGAAGTTGCAGCAGGAAAATGACAAGTTTAAACGATATTTTGAAACAATTTTCAGTTCGGTTCAGGACGCGATTATTACAATAGACAATGAGTTGCAGATTGTTCAGCTCAATGAGACAGCTAAACAATGGCTTCTTTATTCCGGGTCTGACAAGCAGGCCAGTCTTGAAGCGTATCAAAATGCAATGGGCAAAGCCTGCATGCAGGACGCCAAACAGGTATTAACCAGCAGGCAGGAAGTCAGGGGACATCAGGTTGAATGCAGAAAAACTGATGGAAATATACGCATCATAAGTCTTAATGCTGCACCATTAACTGATGGCTTTGACACATTTCAGGGTGTCGTCCTGGTAGCCAGGGATATTACCCTGACTGAACCTGAGACAGGTCGCAATGCCAGAAATAAATTTCATGGTTTTGTTGGTTCCAGTCGGGTAATGCAGGATGTGTACAACCTAATTGAAAATGTCGGGAAAGTTGACACAGCAGTCCTTGTAACAGGTGAGTCCGGTACAGGCAAGGAACTCGCAGCAGAGGCATTACATGCGGAAAGTGGGCGACGCGATATGCCGCTTATTAAAATTGATTGTGCTGCAATGCCTGAAGAGTTGCTGGAAAGTGAGCTTTTTGGCCACAAAAAAGGAGCATTCACCGGTGCGGATAAAGACCGTCCAGGCAAGCTGCTGCAGGCTGACAATGGAACCCTTTTTCTTGATGAAATTGGAGATATTTCACCTCGCATGCAATTGCGTTTACTGAGGTTCCTTCAGGAGAAGACGTTTACTCCGGTGGGCCAGGATACTCCTGTGAAATTAAACGTCAGAATTATTGCTGCGACCAATGTTAATTTTGATGAAAAAGTAAAAGATGGCAGCTTTCGTGAAGATCTTTACTATCGATTAAAGGTTGTTGAGATAAAATTGCCCCCTCTGCGTGATAGAAAGGGCGGCATTCCCATACTTGTTCATCACTTTCTTTCTCTATTTCGCGAGGAACTCAAACGCAATATTCATGGCATCTCCGACCAGGCCATGGACGTACTTATCCGGTATTCGTGGCCGGGTAATGTTCGGGAGTTAAGCCATGTTGTTGAGAGGGCCTGTGTATTGTGTAAAGGTTCGACTATTTCTTTAGACCATTTCCCGGAAGAAATACAAAAACAAAAAACTGTTGTTCGTATTTCTGCCCGGTCGGAAATAGAAACATCTATACCGACAGTTGCAACACTCCCACCTTACGTGAGCGAAGAAGATGAGATTATAGACATCTTGAAACGTGCGCGTGGCAACAAATCTGAAGCCGCGCGTCTGCTGAACATTGATCGCTCCACCCTATACCGCAAAATGCAGCGAATTGGCATTTCCAGTGATATTGGAAAAAGCCCTTCCGTAAATAGCAACAGTTAATGGTGCAAAACTGTTGCGCGCAACAGTTTTGCAATACTATTTAGGTCGCCGCAACACATATGCAACAGTTGTCTCCCTCCCTGTTTTTCCTCTTTGAGATTTGTTTTTTTCAGTATCATAATAAAAAAATAATAGTTAAATCAAGATGTTATTGTTTTCTGTGTAGTTTTTTTGATGTGATAAGTTGTTTTGGCATGCGCTATGCAAATTAGAAAAAGCAAGAAGACAACAAAACGACTAAGACAACAAAATTTTTACCACACATCATAAAGGAGAGAACAATGAAAAATACAAATACAATCACAAGAGAAAACAATGCAGCCATTAGTAACGTTAATGTTGAACTCAGTAAAGTAGGTGTTGGGGCGATTGGTATTACATCAGCGCTTATTGGATGCTGGGCAACAGCTTGTCTTGTTGCAGGTATGATCAGCAGTGGTGGCCCTGTAAACCTCGCGGCAAGTTTTGTTTCAGCTGTTATTGGCTAAGAATCAATTAGTGAATTAAATTATAGCCCAGGAGTCCAGAATGAATACCATACACACAACAGAAAAAACCAGAAGCCAATCTCACGCAAAAGCTACTGTTACTACTGAAATCTCTAAAGTAGGTGTGTATGCCATTACTATCTCTTCTGGAATTATTGGCTGCTGGGCAGTAGCCTGTCTTGTTGCTGGCACCATTAGTAGTGGCGGCCCCTTTGGGCTTATAAGCAATTTAGTAAAAGCAATCATAGGATAATCACAGTAACTTAACTTTAATTATAAGGGATCTCTCATGGAAGAAAAAGCAATTGCCAAACAAATAACTAAATCTACTACTGCTGTTCACGAAGTGGAGCAAGTCAGTAGTGAACTGCACAAAGTCGGCATGTATACTACAGCCGCTTTCGCAGCTGGAATAGGGGTTTGGGGAGTTATTTGTTTGGTCAGTGCCTTCACGACCGCCGGTGGCCCGATAGCTCTTATCAAAAGTCTGTTTGGAGCTATATCGGGAACTATGTAAAACTGTATATTGCAGATATAATTCAGCGGCAAATTCTTTTTTGGCGCTGATTTTTTTTAAGCCAGAGGGATTATATCTCTCTGGCTTTTCTTTTTTTTGACTTATGAATATAAATGACTATATATCTGATTGGCATCCTGAACTATTACAGCCCGGTGGTTTGAGCAATTCTACCGGAATGTCGCTGAATAGTTACAAAAACAGTACGTATACCTTAAGGTCCTCAAATGGCAATTCTGGTTCGAAACCTCGTTGTATTTTTTATCTTTACCTTACTTCTTGTTGGTAGCTATGGCTTTTGGAAAATTGAACATAAGTTGCGAACTGTAACCTACAGTGAATTTCGCTACTGTCTCGTCAACCATGACCTTGCAGCAATTACTTTCATCGGGAATAAGGTCATTGCTCAACATAGGGTTGGAGACAAGTACGAAACCACAGTGCCCAATGCCGAAAAACTGATTTCTGAACTTCAGGAAAGAAACATTCAGATTATCTTCAAAAAGGATCGATCCGATCAGATTTTTCAGGGTATCGCCCTGAGCTATATAATCTTACTTATTCTAACGGTCATTATTTCCCTGAGTAAGAAAAAAAGAGTTGAGGAGGAGGAAAACAAGTTTGCTTCAGATAAACTCATCATGCCGGACAGTGAAAATAACTTAGTGACATTTGATGACGTTGCAGGGATACCTGAAGCCTTGGAAGAGGTGCAGGAAATTGTAAATTTTTTGAAAAACCCGGAACAATATAAGCAAATTGGAGCAGTTAGTCCCAAGGGAATACTGCTACAGGGTCCACCAGGAACTGGGAAAACCTTGCTGGCAAAAGCAATTGCCGGTGAAGCAAAAGTGCCGTTTTACAGTTTTAGTGGTTCTGACTTCGTAGAAATGTTTGTAGGCGTCGGTGCCTCCAGAGTAAGGGACATTTTTAAGGAGGCTAAAACTAAATCGCCCTGCATAATCTTTATCGATGAGATTGATGCTGTTGGTGGCAGTCGTGCCGGCGGGGCCACTGAGAGTGGTCAGGATGAGAGAAGCCAAACCCTCAACGCGCTGCTTGTTGAAATGGATGGATTTACTACTTCTGACACTATTGTTGTCCTGGCGGCAACGAATAGACCGGATATTCTCGACCCGGCCTTGAGTCGTCCTGGTCGATTTGATCGACAAGTCAATATATTACCTCCTGATCTCAAGGGTAGAAAAAAGATTCTCGAAGTCCACGGCGCTAATGTTGCTCTTGCACCAGGACTGGATCTTGATAAAATTGCCCACATGGTACCCGGCTTTACCGGCGCTGAGTTGGCCAATCTTGTCAATGAGGCTGCCCTTATGGCAGCCAGAGATGGTAAAAGCCAGGTTAATCTTTTGGATTTTGAACATGCCCGCGATCGTATTATCATGGGAGTTGAACGAAAAGGGATGATCCTATCTGAAGAGGATCGGAAGGTTCTTGCTTTTCATGAGGCAGGGCATGCAATAATTGCCAAATCTTTGCCGGATTCCGATCCAATTCATAAAGTAACGATTATTCCGCGAGGTCAGGCTTTAGGTCAGACCCAGCAACTTGCAGTGACCGATCGGAGCAGTTACAGTTATAGTTATCTCAAAAGTAGAATTACCACTCTCATGGGCGGTAGGGCAGCAGAAGAGATAGCTTTTTCCCAGCGAACAACCGGTGCCCAGGGGGACATTATTCAAGCGACTGAAATTGCAACGAACATGATTTGTAAATGGGGAATGAGTGATGTTATTGGACCGCAAGCAATGGTAGTTGCTAATTCAGGATTTCTTGGTGGTGTAGCGCACCGAATGGAAATGAGTAATAAAACATCTGAATTTGTTGATGAGGAAATCAAAAAATTGCTCAAAATGTGTCATGATGATGCCGTAACAATTCTTAAGCAAAAATATTACCTCCTTAAGCAGCTTGCAGAAATTCTTTTGGAGGTTGAGACTCTTGACGAGGAAGAGTTCGAGATTATCATGACGTGTCATTTTACTGAGAAGATTGCAGCTGGAATCCATGAAACCAATCAATGTAAAACGTGTCCGGCAGCTGATAGTTGTATTCATTCAAAACTGAGAAAGGAATAATTTATGCGTTCCTTAAAAAAAATGAGCTATCTGGCATTCATGGGAGTGTCAGCTCTACTTGTTTTTGTCGTTATTCTCGGTGTGCGCCAATATCAACTCACTGAAAGATACAATAAGATCATTACGCAGAGTGAGCAGATGATCTTTCAGTTTTCAACGATTCGTGAACAGATCACAACCTCTTTGATCGAAAAGAACTGGGAAAAAATTATCAGTGCTGCCGACCAGCTCACTCATTTGAATTCCGCAATGGCAAGACTCCAGGAAAACACACTCATACCTGGTGAGTACCGGCTTGACATGGCAAAACAGGTTGACCTGTCGGGATTGGCTATTTCAGCAAAAGATATTCTATCCTCAAGCGATAAGGTTGCACACAGCCTCAGTCTGCAACATAAAATGCGCACGCTCGCAGAGTACCTGATGCAGTTTGACAGAATTATTGTCAGCCAAGTGCGGGCAAAAGTTGTCCAGTTTCAAACAGTGATGATTGGCGCTCTTGGCGCTGTCATTTGCCTGATTAGTTTTTCCCTGCTCATTCTCTATAAAAAAACTATGATCCCTCTCCTCCGTCTTGCCGAACAAGCTGAGGATCCTGAGGTACTCGTTAATGGCTTCAGTTACGATAATGATGCCTGTGCGGAAGTTGTTCTGTTGACAGACTCGGTAAATAATTTGCTCAGGATGAATAGTAATAATTTAGAGGCTGAGGAAAAAATTCGATCTCATAACGAACAACTTTCCACCATTATCAATGAAAGCACTAATTTATCAAACGGTATCATTAACTATGCTCAATTACTGGCAGATTCATACCGGGAGGTTGAAATTGGTGCAGAGGAAACAAAAATTCTTCAAAACATCATCGACGCTGCGGCGAGAATCGCTCAGCTCAACAAAGAAATTTAGGTAACCATTCAGCACATCAACCGGAGGTGAAGATTCCGGCATTTATTTTAAAAGTAACAAGAGGCTACGATGTCATTCCGGACTTGATCCGGAATCCAGGGGATATGGCTACTTCCTGGATTCCGGCTAAAACCATGCCGGAATGACGCGTGGGTCGTTTTTTTACTTATCATATTGTTTGTCCGGCATTTTTGTAGAATCAACAAGTTTTTTTGTTACTTAGAAGCAGCACTCCATCTATGCCCGATCAGACCGACTCGCATAGGTCTACTATAGCTCGCCAGCCTGCTCGGAGTCTCCGCTCCGCTTATCTGTGCACATCCGGAGTCTGCGCTCACCTGAAGCACTGCTGAATAGTTCCGTTTGAGAATTTATTCAAATTTTTCACCTTTACCGAATAGTTACAAATTTAGTACATATCCCCCCATCCGGTCATACCTACTTTTACAATTTTTCCCGCCCAGCTTTTTCAATGCAAAGCCAACATTGTGTGTGTTTATTTTAGGGTTTCAGGAAGTTACATTCTGTCAATTTACCCTTGACATG
>JAUWDC010000094.1 GCA_030608985.1 Desulfobia sp.
AGACGCCGTTTTTTTCATGAACCGCATCGAAACGGCGCTGGCGGAGGACAGTTCCCTTATCTGTTTGCCGAGGCTGCTCGAAAAGCCGGTCGCCAGGTGGTTATAATTGGTCATAAAGGTGAAACACATCCCGAACTGGAAAAAATAGCAGACAGTTTTTACTGGATAAAATTAGGCCAATTGGGAAAGATTTTAAAATATTTCAAGAAAGAAGAAGTACATGAGACTGTTTTCCTGGGGACTATAACCAAAACTCGTATTTTTAAGGATATACTGCCAGACCTCAAAGCACTGACCCTCTGGAATAAAATTGACATTAAACAGGATGATGCAATCCTTCGGGCAATAGCAGCAGCGTTGGAAAAAGAAGGCATTCAGGTCTTAGAGTCGACTTTGTATCTTCAAGATCTCCTCTTTCCGGTGGGAGTATTAACAAGGAAAAAACCTTCAGGCGAGCAGCGCCGTGATATTGAGTTTGGCTGGAAGATGGCCAGGGAAACTGGAAGATTGGATATCGGTCAATGTGTTGTTGTCCGGGACCGTACTGTTCTTGCTGTCGAAGCAATAGAAGGGACTGATGCTACTGTTAAGCGCGGTGGAATGCTAGGCCGGGAAAAGACAGTCGTTGTTAAAGTAAAGAAGCCAAATCAGGATTTTCGTTTTGATCTCCCTGCTACAGGTTTGAAAACCATTGAAACCATGCAAGAAGTTAAAGCGAGTGTGTTGGCTGTCGAGGCTGGTCAGTCTCTTTTGTTTGACAAAGAGACAGTCATTGAGCAGGCAAATAAAGCAGGTATTGTTATCGTTGGTATTGAAGAGGCAATTGATGGAGGTATAGTTTATTGAAGTCGGATTTCCGATTTTGGATTTCGGATTGTGGATCGGAGTCTCACAGGTTCGTTTACCTGCGGAAAAACATCCAGAACCCATATTCCGAAATCCGCAATCCAAAATCAGAAATAGTGCTGTGCTATCTCCATTGGCCTCACTCCGCAGGTAAGCGAGCTGGCGAGACTCCGATCACCAATCCGAAATCAGAAATTCAATGAAGGCTATGATTCTAGCAGCCGGCCTCGGAACCCGCCTGCGTCCCTTTTCCTTAGTCCGACCTAAACCACTGTTCCCCGTACTTGATCAACCTCTTTTAATCCGTATCATTACTCAACTTCGTACACATGGCATCGATGAAATTCTGGTAAATTGTTATCATCTGAAAGACCAAATAGTTAAGCTCCTAAAGCATCAACCTGGAGTTTATCTGCAGCAGGAACATAAAATTCTTGGAACAGGTGGTGGGTTGAGAAAGGCAAGGGACTTTTTTGGAAAGGAACCAATGCTCATTGTTAATGGAGATATCTTTCACACCATTAATCTTGCAGAAGTCCTTCAAGAGCACAGACAATCAGGAAATGTCGCTACCCTGGTATTACATGATTATCCAAGATTTAATCACGTAAGTGTTGCAGAGAATGGATCGATAACAGGTTTTGGAGATACCGGTCGACAGGGGCGTCAGTTAGCTTTTACCGGTATTCATGTTATTGCTCCCTCTCTTCTTGATATTATTCCCCAGGACAATTTTGCCAATATTATTGATTGCTATATGCAGTGGATACAAAAAGGAACACATATTTCCGGCCTTGAGGTCAGAGGCCATTACTGGTCAGATATTGGCACTCCTGAGGACTATCTTGAACTTCATTCTTTACTTCTACAGGAAAGTCGTTTCAGTGCTTCATCCCCTTTTTTTGTAGGAAAGGATGTTGAGATGGCAGATGATGTTGTGCTCGATGACTGGGTGGCACTTGGCAGTCGAGCATCCATAGGTAAAAACGTTTCCTTGAAGCGCGTCGTTGTCTGGGATGGTGTGAAAGTTGCTGATGGCACCCATGTTTCTGATACAATACTTTGTTAAAAGGTTCTTGAGATAATGAAGAAGCATAATGTAATTATCCGGAATCTTCTGAAAACAGCAGGATTTGGACCTGTTACTTCATTAGCTGACGTGGAAAAACTTGCTGGTGACGGGTCTGATAGACTTTTTTTCAGGTTGCATCTTCCTAATTGTCCGCCGTTACTTGCCATTATCGCTTCTCCGTTTTTTGATAAAGGATTGATCGAAGCAAAATCTACTTTTCGAATAGGGACACACCTTTTTGATAAAGGAGTTCCTGTTCCGGAAATTTTTGGATTTGAACCCAGAGATGGTGCTGTATTATGTGCAGACCTTGGAGACATGCATCTTCAGCAGATTACTTGTGGCCCTGGTGGTTTTAAAGAGGCTGAAAAATTCTACTGCCAGGCTATAGACGCTCTTGTGGAATTGCAGGTTGAAGGAAAAGAAAATTTTGATCTCCGTTTTTGCTGGGATACTCCATACTATGATGAGAAATTAATGCTTGATCGTGAATCCGGGTATTTTTATCGTTCATTCTGTCGAGATTTCATGGGCATGATACCGGATGATCCTTGCATTACTCTGGAATTTCAGAAAATGGCTCAAAAGGTGAGCCGTGAACCAAGGAGTTATTTACTCCATAGAGATTATCAGTCCAGAAATCTTATGGTTCATGAAGAAAAAGTATATATCATCGACTTTCAAGGGGCCCGCATGGGTCCGTTGGGCTACGATCTGGCTTCACTCCTTATAGACCCCTACGCTGGTTTAACTGCAAGCCAGCAGGAAAAAATGTATCTCTATTATATCGAGTGTATTTCGCAGAAGATTGCGTTTGATCCTGAGCAGTTTTATGAAGGGTATGTGCAATTGGCACTACAGCGTAATTTGCAGATTCTGGGGGCATTTGCTTTTTTAAGTCAGATAAAGGGAAAGAATTTTTTCAAAAAATTTATCTTACCTGCAGTCTATTCTCTGTCAACTCTCCTTGACAGGTTGCCGGGGATGCCGTATCCGTGTCTTACCCGATTAGTATTGGAAATTATAGAACGTTTGGAAAAAGAAAAAAAGTACCCTACGGTTGAGATATGAAAAATGAACAATGTCCTCTTGTTGCCCTGGTGGGCCGACCTAATGTCGGAAAATCCACCTTGTTTAACAGGTTGACTAAAAGCAGAAAAGCAATTGTAGATTCAACTCCCGGGGTAACCCGTGACCGCCATTATGAGACAGTGACATGGGATAACCGTTCGTTTGTCCTCATTGATACCGGCGGAATTGAACTGGATCGGGATGAAAAAATGAGTGGTTTTATCCAGGACCAGACCTGGCAGGCGATTCAGGAGGCCGATCTTATCGTCTTTATGCTCGATGGGAGAGGAGGGTTACTTTCTGAGGATTATGAAGTTGTGCGCCTTCTTCGTCGGTCCACCAAACCTTTGTATCATGTGGTCAATAAAATCGATGGGCCTGAACAGGAAGATAAGCTGGTCCCTCAGTTTTATGAGCTTGGGGTAGACACATTATGGGCGATTTCCGCTGAGCATGGATATGGTATTAAAGATTTGTTTGATAGTGTTGTTCAGAGTCTTGAACCACCGGAAGAAATTGAAGGATTGCCTGAAAATACTATCAGGCTGGCCTGTATTGGCAGGCCAAATGTCGGGAAGTCTTCTTTAATCAACAGGCTTCTGGGTCAGGATCGTATGGTCGTTTCAGATATTCCGGGAACAACAAGAGACTCAGTAGATACCCTGCTTGAAAGAAAAGGTAACCATTATCTGCTCATTGATACTGCAGGTATTCGGAGAAAAGGAAAAGTAAAAGATAAGCTGGAGAAGTTTAGCATAATCAAGGCATTGTCCGCAATGGAACGTTGTGATGTTGTTCTCCTCCTTATAGACGCTGGAGAGGGAATTACGGAACAGGATACTAAGGTAATCGGCTATGCCTTGGACAGGGGGAGGGCCTGTATACTTTTGGTCAATAAGTGGGATCTCATAAAAGGAGACAAAAAACAGCAGAAGTGGGTCACGGGTGAAGTAACCATGGCCACACGGTTTATGGAATTTGCACCGAGACTGAATATTTCGGCCTTAACCGGGGCCGGCATACAGAAAATCTTTCCAGTTATAAATGAAGTATATAACCAATACACCAAGACCTTTTCTACAAATCGAATCAACAAAGCTTTGCAGAACGCAATCAAAGCACATACTCCATCTCTTCACAAAGGCAGAAGATTAAAATTTTATTATACTACCCAGATCAGCAATAAGCCGCCGACATTTATAATCTTTGTCAATTATCCGAAAGGGGTGCACTTCTCATACTATCGATTTCTGGTGAATCAGTTTCGATCTGAGCTTGGATTAGAAAAGACAGCGCTTAAAATCATATTGAAAGAAAGGAAGCGGAAGAAGTATGGCTGATATTAAATGAAGATACGTGTCGAAAGGGAGTTCTGATATGTCTTTTAAGACAATTGCATTTGTTGTGGGTTTTTTTTCCTTTGCCATGGGGGTGCTGACTTATGATTCGGAGGTTGTTACAGCCCCGATACCTATAATTTCAGGTGCCGTTGTAGTGCTGCTCGCTGTTTTTGGATTTATTCCTGAATTGAAAAATTGCATAAACTGTCACAGGAGAATTCTCAATAAAGCAGAATCTTGCAGGTATTGCGGGGCTAAACAGCCTGAAGAAGATACTAAATGATCTGTGTCGATTTGATGGATAGAGCATAAAGGATAAGTTTTGTAAGGAGTCAATGGGAAAAATGAAAAGCTATTATAAAGAACTCTGGTTTGAGGTCCCGACACGAAGAGCATTTATTAACATCACCCCTGAAGTCGAGAAATGCCTCGCTGAAAGTGGCATTAAAGAGGGGCTTCTGCTATGTAACGCGATGCATATTACAGCATCGGTCTTTATTAATGACGATGAAGCAGGGCTGCATCATGATTATGACGTGTGGCTCGAGAAGCTTGCTCCCCATGCACCCACAAACCAATACCGACATAATGGATATGAGGATAATGCTGACGCCCACCTGAAAAGACAGGTTATGGGGCGTGAGGTAGTTGTTGCTGTAACTGATGGGAAACTCCATTTTGGCACCTGGGAGCAGATATTCTATGGTGAATTTGATGGACGTCGAAAGAAACGAGTGCTTGTCAAGATTATTGGTGAATAAAGACTACTGGTCAGCAGCACTTCATCCGGAGTCGGAGTTTATACCCTGCCTTTAAGGGTGCTTACCTGTGTCCGATCAGGCTTGCTTACATAGATTTACTATGAAATACCTGTGGCTAATCATATTTTTTGCTGTTCTTGTTTGGTCTGGAATAAATCCTAAAGATTCGTTTATATGGTTTCTGGAAGTGGCACCCGCGTTAATCGGGTTGATTATTCTGGGCGTGACATTTAAAACATTTCGCCTGACTACACTGGTCTATATCCTGATACTGATCCATTCAATTATCCTGATGATTGGGGGACATTACACTTACGCGGAAGTGCCATTTTTTGACTGGATAAAGGAGTATTTTGATCTTGCAAGGAACAATTATGATAAGATTGGTCATTTCGCCCAGGGATTTATTCCTGCCATAATAGCGCGAGAGATTTTACTGCGAAAAAATGTGGTGACCCAGACATCTTGGCTAGCCTTCATTGTTGTATCCATTTGCCTTGCCATTAGTGCTTTTTATGAACTTATCGAATGGTGGGTTGCTGAACTGAGCGGAGAATCGGCAGAGGCTTTTCTCGCCACCCAGGGGGATGTATGGGACACCCAGTCCGATATGGCCATAGCACTATTGGGATCTATTATGGCTCTCATTATATTATCAAGAATACATGATAACCAACTGAAAGATATAGGT
>JAUWDC010000120.1 GCA_030608985.1 Desulfobia sp.
GAAATCAGGCGATGTGGCTATCCTGATGGGACGTTGGAAACAGGCCCTTCTGGTAGGAGTCTTTATGGCTGTGATGATAGTCACCCATTTTATGGCTATAGCACAGGTGGAAGTGGCATATTTTATTTCATTGAAACGCACAAGCCTGCTGTTCGGGATTCTCTACGGAGCACTTTTTTTTAAAGAACGGCACTTAGGGCGTCATTTCCTGGCCGGCCTGCTCATGGTCGCTGGAGTTGCCCTGATTGTGATTAAATAACAAAATGAAGAGGATGCTATGCCGCTATTACCAGCAATTGAACATGAAACAAACACTAATCCTGATGCCAGCGTCATCTGGTTGCACGGCCTTGGCGCTGACGGAAATGATTTCGCCCCCATTGTGCCGGAACTTAGACTTCCAGCTGACTTAGGTATCCGTTTTATCTTTCCCCATGCTCCCAGGATCCCGGTGACAATAAATGGCGGTTTTGTCATGCCTGCCTGGTATGACATTCTGGAAATGGAAATTGACAGAAAAGTTGATACAGAACGGTTACTGGCTTCGGCTCAGGCAATTGAAGCTTTTGTGGACAATGAACTCAATCGGGGTATTGACAGCCAGCGTATAATTATTGCTGGGTTCTCCCAGGGGGGTGCCGTTGCCTACCAGGTTGCCTTGAGCCATGACAAACGACTTGGGGGCCTATTGGCAATGTCAACTTACTTTGCAACAAGCGCCGCTATAAAGCTCAGCGAGACAAACAGTAATCTGCCCATAGAAATTCAACATGGGACCTATGATCCTGTTGTCCCTGAATCCCTCGGACAAAACGCGGCGCATCAACTCATAAATGAAGGGTATTCTGTAAACTACAGGACATACCCGATAGAACATGGCGTCTGTCCCCAACAGATTGGAGACATTTCTGAATGGCTGCAGAATCTTTTATTACCCTCCGAACCCAGATAAACTTGAAAAAATTAAGGTCCTGCACTCTGTTCAGTCCTCGCTTGACGGGTAACTAAAAATTTCAATCCTCATATATTTTATCCATATCTAAAATCAGGATTACAGCTTTGTCTGTTTTTCTTTTAGCTATTAGATTAACAAGTCCTGTCCCGTCTCTTTCCTTTATCGTCTCTGGAGCGTCTTCTATACTCTCGTTATCAAAATGCTCGATAGATTCAACAGCATCTACTGTTATCGCGACGACTCCATTATCAGTCTCAGTTACAATAGAAACTTCATTACTGTTCGCCCGATATTTTTCCTTTACTGAAGCGAAAAGCTTTATCATTTCAGCAAGCTCCTTGTTATGACATTCTTCAATTACTTTACAAGCAGCATCTACTTTACCCCCATCTGCCAAAGCAAGTACTTCTTCAGCAATACCGTGTATTCTTTTATGTGGAGAATCGAATCTTCTCAACAAACTT
This sequence comes from Desulfobia sp., assembly GCA_030608985.1. Taxonomy (GTDB): domain Bacteria; phylum Desulfobacterota; class Desulfobulbia; order Desulfobulbales; family SURF-16; genus Desulfobia. Next base: position 1,420 of record JAUWDC010000120.1, read on the forward strand.
GAGACTGCATAGCTATCCGGCTTGTAACCGTCATACCATTTTCCAAAAGCACATTTATGAGGATCTGTCGCCAGTTTAAATTGTCGCTTTTCATTAATTGAAGCTTCAAGCTCTATTAACCAATTCTTGTGGTCTTGTTCTCGCTGGTCCATTAATGAACAAAATTCATTTATTTCTTCTAAGAATGAAGGCATACCCAAACGTACCCGCAAGTCGAGCAAAGGGATAACGGTACCTCTAAGGTTTACAACCCCTCTAATATAATCAGGGGTGTTAGGTACAAAAGAACCTTCTGGTGTAATTACCATTGACTGAATATTTTCTGAAGAGATTGCCATTTTCTTGTTGTTAAGGGTGAAGACAACCCAAGGATAATGAAAAGAAGGACTGGTAGACATATAGTTTCTCCATTTTTATTTGATAGCTAAATATAGAGTACTACAGTGTGCGTGTGAAAAAAATAAAAAACTTGATCCCCTCCTGACTTCGATACAATCTTGCTCCATTGTTGATAAAACCCCATTCTGTATTGATACAGGAACCTTGGGAACGCGCTTCGTTGACATCTTTTTATGTTTGTGCGAACATCATAATATGATGGATGGGGAATTGAGTTGAAGCTGCTTGGTAACACCTTAAAAAATGACCTCTGACACCCTACCACATCAGCAATTAGTTTCAGGGTCCAAAAACTGATGCACATGCAACCTGTCAAAACACACCAAGATCAGTATGAGTGATAAAAACAAAGCCATTTTGACTGTCGGACTATCAATCGTTATTCTTGCCGGAATCTTTTTATATCAGGGCATTAGCCGCCATAACACCCTAGTGCAGCAGGCCATTGATCAAGAAGAAAAAAGCTTCCATGCTCGTATCACGGCCTTGGAAAAATACTCTTTTAGTCCCTATTTATCCAGAATTGGCAATATTTTACAGCTAAACAGTCAAATGGTGACTGCTTTTGCTAACCGTAATCGTGAGATATTATACAGCACGACTCTGCCATTATATAAAGCCCTTAAAAAAGAAAATCGTTATTTCACGGTGATGCATTTTCATCTTCCAGACAGCACAACCTTCCTGCGCATGCATAACCCAGATTTTTTTGGGGATAATCTGCGGAATGTTCGGCCAATTGTCGATGCTGTCAACAAGACTCGAAAGCCGCATTCCGGTTTTGAGATCGGTCGGCATGGGCCATTTTACCGGATAGCCCAGCCTGTCTTTTTTGAAGATAACTTTGTTGGAGTTCTGGAATTTGGAATCAAGGCGCACCAGTTATTGGAAGCTGCTCAAATTGATCTGTCCGACAGGACCGCTTCATATTTCCTGGAGACAGAATGGCGGAAGGTTGATCAAGAGTCGCAGCACTTTACAATGAGACAGTTTGGGGAATTTGTCCTGAATACCCATAACGATCCTTTTTACACAAGTCTACCTTCCAAAACTGATTTCAATATCCACTTCAATCATCTTGAGTTGGACGACAAAATATATATCCTGCACGCCCAGCCGGTTTTTAAAAATTATCGTCAGGAAGTGCTTGGCGGCATAACCGTTTTACAGGATATCACCAACCTGGTTCAGCAAAAAAGCAGCTTTGTTATCCAGATGTCTACTTTTGTTCTTTTACTGACTGTTCTGTGCCTCTCCATCCTTTATATTAGCTTCAATAATCTTGTCAGTAGCCTTGAAAAAGCCCAAAAAAAGTTGAAAGAGTCTGTTGGTTCATTAACCACAGAGGTTAAGGAGCGTGAGAAGGCTGAACTGGCCTTGAGAAAAAGTCAGGAGGAATGGGAGAGAACATTTAACGCCATTAACGATATTGTTACCCTTCAGGACACCTCCATGAAGATTGTTAAGGTTAACAAAATAGGCTGTGACGCCTTGGGCCTACCCGGCGAAAATATTATCGGCAAACAGTGTTATGAACTCTTCCATGACTCAAATGAACCTTGCCCAGAGTGTCCACTGCTGGAGACAAAGAAGACTTTTAAACCGTATACCAAAGAGATGACCCACGAAAAGCTGGGGAAAACATTTTTGGTGTCTGCCGCACCAGTACTGGATGATCAAGGAAACTTGACCCATATTACCCATGTTGCCAAAGACATTACCGAGAAGAAAAAAATTGAAGAACGGCTCTTCTTGAATGAAAAAATGGCAACCATTGCTGTTCTGGCAGCAGGTGTTGCCCACGAAATCAATACCCCGCTCAGTGCGATCCTTCAGTCCCAGCAGCTGATTGAGATGAGACTTGACCCTGACAAGCCACGCAACCAGGAACGAGCAGCGGAATGCGGAGTTGACCTGACCAAAGTAGATACCTATTTCAAGAACAATGAGCTTGATGTTTTCATGAAGGGCATGAGAAATTCTGCCATTACTGCAGGGGATATTATAAAAAACCTCCTTGAGTTCAGTAGACCCCGTAAAGGCGAAATAAGAAATGCCAACCTGTCAAACTTACTTGATACCACGTTGCAGTTGGCCCGGGCCGATTATGATTTGAAAAAGCAATATGATATCATCAACGTGGAGATAACTAAGGAGTATGATCCTGACTTGACCGAGGTTCCTTGTGTGGCAATGGAAATCGAGCAGGTGATACTCAATCTTATTAAAAATGCTGTGCATGCCATGGCTGATGATAAAATAAAAAATCCGTGCATTACTATTCGGACAGTCAAAACAGAGAAAATGGCTTGCATCGAAGTGGAAGACAACGGCCCTGGCATTGACGAGGAAACTCAGCTTCACATCTTTGACCCTTTCTTCACCACCAAAGAAGTCGGCCAGGGTACCGGCTTAGGTCTTTCTGTCTCTCATGCCCTTGTTGTTGACAAGCACAGGGGAAATATCTGGGTGGAGTCTGAGCCTGGTAAGGGTGCAAAATTTATTATAGAGCTGCCTCTGAGTCAGAAAGTCTGAAGTCAGGATAACGGAATAAGGTTAATACTCTTAAGAAAGAGATAAACAGATGGTCACGCATAGAAAATTTTTTTCAACGTTATTGAAATTAACATCCAGCCGCACATATAATATTGCCATTACTTTCCTTGTTTTCTGTCTCTTGCTTGGAATTGCCCCGGAAACAAAATCCGCCGAGTCAAAAAAAATCCTCGTTCTTAATTCCTACCACAAGGGGTATCTGTGGTCGGATAATATAATATCAGGTATTGAATCGGTATTTGCCAAGGAGGCCCCGGAAGTCGAACTGTCCTTCGAATATATGGATACAAAGCGGCACGCGACCAAAGAATGCTTCCCTCTTCTTGAAGAACTGTACAAGAACAAATTTCACTTCAAGTATGATTTGGTTATTGTTTCGGACAATAACGCCCTCGAGTTTCTTCTCCACCGTCGACAACAGCTGCTCCCCGGGGTTCCTATAGTTTTTTGCGGAATTAATAATTTTAATGACTCCATGCTTAAGGGCCACCGGAATATCACCGGGGTGGCTGAGGATTTTGATCTAAAAAGTACTATTGAATTGGCATTAAAACTCCATCCCGGCACCACACATATTGCCTCAATCAGTGGTTCAACCAAAACAGCTGCTCTTAATCTCAATAGGCTTCGTCAAATTAAGTCAGACTTTGATGATTCTTTAACATTCATCGAGCTTGAAAAATTAACCTCTGCTGAACTAAAAAAGGCGCTTCACGAACTGCCACCGGATACGATTCTCCTGAACCTCTCTTTTTATCGTGACCGGGAGGGCAGAGTCTTTTCTCTCAAGGAGTCCATAGCCTTTATTAACGACAACAGCACAGTGCCAATATATGGCGCCTGGGACCATAATGTAGCAGCTGGCACCTTGGGCGGCGTTGTCGTCAGTGGGCGATTACAGGGGGAAAATGCCGCAAAAATGGCCTTGCAAATACTTCACGGGACGCCTGCAGCC
>JAUWDC010000237.1 GCA_030608985.1 Desulfobia sp.
TGGGCCCAGCTCTTCAAAAACGAGACGAATTCGCTCTGGTCTCGAGAGTTTTCCCAGATTTTTAGGCTGCTTTTTAAACAGCATCTGAAGGCTGATCTCAAGGTATTGCTCAATCTTCAGAGTATCTATAAGCTCACCAAAACCATACTTAAAAAGAATGGTCAGTATTTCCCTGTACCGACCAAGATTTCTATAGGTACGGCTTGTGGCGCTTATTTTTCTGATATTTAGCATTACTCTACTTTTTTATCCATTTTATCAGTGAGCCGTTTCTCCAGCGCATCGAGATCATCTTTTGTAATGAGTTTCATCTTTTTAAGGGTGTCTTCGGTTATTTTTTCAACATGCTTTTTTAGCTGTTCTTTAGCAGACTCCGACTTCTCAAACAGGTCATCTACAAATTTTTTCACCTCACTTTCCGACAATTTTCCTTTTTCTACCAGCTCATTGGCCAACTCTTCAATTTTTTCCTTGGTCAATGCAACAGCGCCTAATCCTGTGTAGAATGTCTTCTTAATTAAATCAATCATCAGAATCCCTCCTTTTTGGTTGTTATTATTCTAAAGTATAATCATTTACGGCCTTATGCCAGTCAAAAATACTAATATCACAGCAAATATGCTAATTTTCATAACAATAAAATCCCTCTTGAGCTTTGCGCTTGACAAGTAAAGGAATCGCGGGGTATTCATTTTTCATTATGCATACACTCACATTACATAAAATAATTACAGAATTCCTTTCCGAAGATATTGGCAGTGGGGATATTACAAGTGAAGCTATCTTTTCTCCCAGCCAACCGGGCACAGCTCAGTTCATTGCCAAAGAGAATTTTATTGTTGCCGGAGTTGAACATATAGCTGCGCAGGTTTTCAGTATATGTAACCCAAATATTGTCTGCAGCGCAGTCAAAGATGGAACACGCGCCACAGCAGGAGACATCCTTTTTACCGCCGAGGGTCCTGTTATTGATCTTCTCAGGGCAGAGAGAGTTGCCTTAAACCTTACCCAGCGCCTGAGCGGTATTGCCACACTTACAGCTCAATTCGTTGAGAAAGTGATGCTCCTCCCTGTAAAAATTGTTGATACAAGAAAAACAACACCGGGACTGCGTATGCTGGAAAAATATGCTGTCAGAGTCGGCGGGGGACATAATCATCGCTTTAATCTGTCTGACGGGGTTTTGGTGAAAGACAATCACATAGCGGCATGTGGCTCTATTCAAAAAGCCATTTATAAAATTCGTGAAAGGATTCCGCATACGATGAAGATTGAAGTCGAGGCTGAAACGATAGAGCAGGTTGAAGCATGTCTCGCTGCTGATGTTGACATCATAATGCTTGACAATATGGACCTCGAAATGATGCGTGAAGCTGTCAAGCTTATAAAGGGGAAGGTCCTTGTTGAAGCCTCTGGAGGAATCAGTCTGGATAATGTCAGGGCAGTGGCGGAAACAGGCGTAGGGTTAATTTCCGTCGGCGCCCTAACTCATTCAGCTCCGGCATGCGATATCAGCATGCGACTGGAGACGTAAGCGATCACAGGCACCGAATTTTCGCCCAAACATGGCGTCCAATATAGGCGAACTATAATTGCCCACCCTGTTTGAACGAACCTGCAGCACCTGTGAACGCTTACCTGTTCAGGGCGATTAAGGCGGCTCCACCCCGTGATTGGTTGACTGGAGACAGCTGACTGACCGCAGTTATACTTTCGGGGATGTATAATAGCTGACAATCGAGTCAACCATGGCAGGAATTGTATAGGTGTCAGGCTGAATATCAACCTGCAAGCCGTTTGCTACAACAGTTTTCGCTGTAATCGGGCCAATTGCCGCAATTTTAACACCTTCCATCAGCTCCTGTAATTCCTTCTTATCAGCAACTTCAAGCATATGCACAAAATTAGTTACCGTAGAGGAACTGGTAAAGGTGACAAGGTCAACCTGCTTGTCAAGAAGCTGTGCTTTGAGTATTTCCTTATTTTCCGCAGTGGGAACATTCTGGTAAACCGGTGCAATGACAACTTCTGCTCCAGCCTGGCGCAATCTTTCCGGTACAACCTCTCTGGCTTTCTTTGCCCTTGGAAGCAGAATCTTCTCCCCTTTTACCCCAACGTTCTCTAGCGCCTCTGCCAGTCCCTCACCTGTATATTTTTCAGGCAAGAGATCACATTTCAGGCCATACTCCAACAAACAATCTGCCGTGACTTTGCCGACAGCAGCAATTTTGCAGGCATGGAGAGCCCTGGCATCGAGTCCTTTTGAATACAAACGATCAAAAAAGGCACTGATCGCATTAATACTGGTAAAAAGAATCCACTGAAAACGACTTATATCCTGCAAAGCTGCATCAAGTTCCTCCCAGGAATCAGGAGGCTGAATGGCGATAGTTGCATGTTCGTATGTGTCAGCACCATTTTCATCAAGCAATGCAACGAGCTCACTTGCCTGTTCACGAGTCCGGGTAATTATAACTCTCTTCCCGAACAATGGTCGCTCTTCGTACCAGTTGATGGTATCACGCAGACTGACAACTTCACCAACAATGGTCAGTGCTGGTGGCTTGATCCCTTTTTCCCGTACTATTTTAGCAATGTTGTCCAGGGTCCCGACAACTGATTGTTGTCTCGGACGAGAGGCCCATCGTACAACGGCTACCGGCGTTTTGGGATCACGGCCATGCTTGATAAGATTAGCTGTAATCGACTCCAGGTTTTTGATACCCATATAAAAAACAAGTGTTCCGACCCCTGTGGAAATTTTGTCCCAGGCAATATTTGACTCTTTTTTATTGGGATCTTCATGGCCTGTAATAAATGCTACCGAGGAGGTAAATTTACGGTGGGTAATCGGCACTCCGGCAAAGGTGGCTGCAGCAGATGCAGACGTGACACCGGGTACAGCCTCAAATGAGAGACCTGCTGCAACCAATTCTTCCAATTCTTCCCCACCGCGGCCAAAAATGAATGGATCACCACCCTTCAACCGAACAACTCTTTTCCCAGCCTTTACTTTTTCAACCAGCATCCGGTTGATTTCTTCCTGGGTATGGGTATGCTTTACCCCACCTTTTTTTCCAGCATAGATGAGTTCAGCATCTTTTGGGACATGACGAAGCAGTTTCGTGCCGGCAAGATAATCGTAGATAAGAACTTCCGCTTTTTCCAGAATTTCCTTACCCCTTACCGTAATAAGGCCTGGATCTCCTGGCCCTGCCCCGACGAGATAGGCCTTCCCTCTTTTTTTGTTTGTTTTATCAGACATCTATAGACACCATCGTAATGCTACGATATTTTCTCGCCATACAGCTCTTCGAGAATCTCCTTGCCGCCCAGGCCCAATATTTCTTCTGCCAGACTACGGCCTATGGCTTCCGCATCATCAGAACTCCCTGTCACCTCTCTTTTGACCATTCTTTCACCGTCAACAGAGGCGACTAGTCCGGTCAGGGTAAATTGAGAGCCACTCACTTCAGCAAAAGCTCCGATGGGCACCTGGCATCCACCTTCAAGGCGGGTAAGAAAGCCTCGTTCAGCAGTGACTGCTACGGTTGTAGCATCATCCTGGAGAAACGAAAGACTCTGGAGCAACTCCGCATCTGCTTGTCG
>JAUWDC010000047.1 GCA_030608985.1 Desulfobia sp.
CCTGGAGAGCGAGCTTTTCGGTCATGCCAAAGGGGCTTTCACAGATGCCTATAAAGTCAGGAAAGGACTCTTTGAAGAAGCGGACAAGGGCACACTGTTTCTCGATGAAATGGGAGAACTTCCCCTGGCCCTGCAAGTCAAATTATTACGTGCCCTCCAGGAAGAAGAAATACGGCCCCTTGGAGACAGCAGGACTGTCAAAATTGATGCCCGGATCATCACTGCAACCGCAAGAAACCTGGCCGACATGGTCAACAAAAGACTTTTCAGAGAGGATCTCTTCTATCGCATTAATGTCTTGACCATTGAGGTGCCCCCGCTTCGTGCACGCCGGGAAGATATTCCTCTTCTTATTGAGTATTTTATCAAAAAATTTAACAAACGACTCAACCTGGAGATAACAGGGACAAATGAAGAATGTATGCACAGGCTTATACACCACTCATGGCCTGGTAACGTCAGGGAACTGGAAAATGTTATTGAAAGAAGTATGGTTCTCTCTGAAGGAAATGAGCTGACAACAGAATTTCTGCCGGCAGAATTAGCTGATCGAAAAAGCTCTCAGGCTGATGAACTTCTTTTCTGGGATACACTCTCTATCAAAATTAACGGCAAAAAGCTTGAAAAACAGCTTATCATAAAGGCCCTCATAAAAACCAAAGGAAATAAAACACGGGCTTCTTCACTCCTGGAAATAAGCCTTCCTGCCCTTCTTTACAAGATTAAGGAGTATGGCGTCAATTACGATGAACTGCGCTAATTCCCCTCTCAACAGATAAGAACGGCAGGCCAGAAGACTTTCTTCGAGTTAATACTCCCTGAGAAGAGAGCGATAATGTTCTGCTTTCTCACCCTCACCGGCTGCCTCATAGACCGCAACCAACTCTTCTGTTGCCCTCGCGTCCTGAGGAAATTTATCCAGTATTTTCAAGCAACAGTTTTCCGCCTCAGCACATTCATTTTGCGCCCTATATATCCTGGCAAGACCGAGCAGGGCAAAAGTGTCAAAATTTATCTTCAGACATTTCTGGTAATAGGATATGGCCTCGTCTCTCTTTCTCAGAATAGCAAGAGCATCACCCACCCTGGAGAGGAGATTCTGGTTTGCCGGCTCTTTTTCAAGTATTTGAACCCAGCAATCAATCGCAGCCTGATAATTTTTCAACCCTCTTTGTGAGTCGCCCATCCCATACAGGGCAAATACATTTTTAGGCTCCTGTTTGAGGGCTTTTTCGTAATGAACCGCAGCCTGCTCATACTCTCGTCGACGCCTGTATATATTTCCTGTCATGGTGAGTACCGCAATATAGCGGTCATCAATACTGAGAAACTTCTCGAAATAAACAAGCGCCTGCTGGTGATCGCCTTTTTTGTAATAGAGGTTACCGATTCCCCGTAAGGCAAATTTGTCACGATCCTTAATCCCCAGAGCCTTCTTGTAAAACTCCTCCGCTTCTATAAAGCCGCCGGTTTTCACAGAGGAATCTGCCAGGCGGGTGATGACATGGACATCTTCACTGTTCTGCTCAAGATAACGCTTCCAATACGGAATAGCCTTGGCATCTTCATGAAGGCCACGATATGAATCTCCTATACCGCGTAAAGCGAACATATTTGCCGGATCAATATCCAGAACTGTGCGGTAATACCCTACCGCTTTCCGGTATTTTCGCATTTCGCGATAAAGATCTCCAAGACCCACCAGGACATAAGGGTTCTTGCCATCCTTCTCCAGAGCCTTATGGAAAATTCTCTCCGCTTCAGGAAAACACTTTTTCTTCAAAAGTTCGTCTCCACGCCGGGAGAGCCCTATCACTTCGTCAGGGTTATACTGGCTGCTGCTGTTAGCCCAGTCCAGATACTCTGGAAGAACCTCACTGGCAGCAACAACAACCCACTGCGGAACATCATATGGATGATTGTTTCGCAGCCAATCCTCGAAACGCTCACTGTGGGACGCAGGAAACTTGAATGTTATCCGGTATTCCTCCTCGCTCTCGAGCTTATCTTCCCACATGTAGAAAGAACGTACAGGTCCATCAATCTGGGCGCATGACGCTAGCTGCAGTCGAATACTTTCTTTAGCAAGCTCCTCTGCCTCATCGTATGTTGAAGTAGTTGTCCAGCCTACGTTCAATCCCTCTTTCCCAATCCGGCTTCTTTCTGTCGGCAGCATAAAACACCTCTTGTCATTTATGGAGTGCTAAGAATCCTGCATAGCTTTATCGTAATCGATCACGGGGTGAAATGACTAAATAGCGCTCTCCCCTCCCTCACTGTAATTGATCACAAGGTGTTGCAGATGCGGGACCCTGTGATTAATTACGCTTTATCTTTTCTCATTATCGCCTTCACAGCAAGATCTCGAAACATACGGGTGTACTTAATCTGTTTTTTAGTCAAGGCGGGCTGATCCGATTTTGTATCCATGTATAAAAGGGCCACTCCTTTTTTCCTGAGACATATTGGGAAAAGATAGACTGTGCGACTGCTCACGAACTGTTCCAATTCTTCAGGAAAGGCTCCTTGAGTGTTTTCAGGAACAACCATATCCTTGCATCCTTTAAGAGCCCGAACCACGGCGTGATCAACCTTTTCAAGAGGATGTAGGAATTTTTTCGCTTCTTCCTGACTTATTTCACCCCGCCCGATCAGTCCTTTCATATATTTTTCGCTTCCTTGGATCTTCAACATTAAAAGAAGCACACGATCAAATCCAACACCTTTCCAGAGAGCCTCTGCAAGAAGTGAAAAAAAGTGCTCAAGTTTAAACGGAGCCATAAGTGTTTGCGATAATTTCAAAGAATACTCATTAACCAGCTGTTCGTTGAAGTCTGCTTTTCCCTGAACCTCCCCTTTATCAGATTCGTGATCTGAACCACCAGGGGCCTCCAAATTCTCTTTTCCTCGGCACTCTTCCAATTCCTGAAGACCAAAACGAATGGAATCGAAGATAACAGCTGAAGCCTCTGCTGTATTTTCCAGGATATCGATAGCCCCAGCTTCATCTACCAAGAGGATCTCGCTGTATTTCAAAAGCAAAGGTTCAAGGCTATTATTGCCGCATAGACCATCCACGAAACGATTGCTAAAATCAGCCATATTTTTCAGGTAACCGATCTCATCATCCTCGCTTTCCGGTTTTGGAGGATCGGTATCCATGGAGGCAATTACCGTATCTGTCAAATTCCAGAACTTAGCCAGTTCAACACCTAATTCTGGAAAAGTCATTCCATCAAGAAATTTACGGGTGGCATCCTCTTCTGAAATATCCGCCTCAACAACCTCGCGCTCAATATCCTGGAAAAGGGCTGGGAAGTATATACAGGCAACCATTCTGCCAAGATTACGCATCAAACTGCAAATAAATGCCTCTTCAGGCAAGATACGGATAAACCGTGTCGACACAATCTCGCGGGCCAGCATGGCGCTGAGAAACGACCTGATGAGTAGTTTGCTTATTGCCTCTTTTTCGATTCCGGCCTGTATGAAATCATCAAAAAGGGCGATTGCCAGGCAGAGGTCCCGGACAGTATCAAAACCAAGAATAGCGACGGCCATTGATACGGTTGCGACCTTCTGCCCGGGAGAATAATACGCTGAATTTGCAAACTGCAGAACTTTATTGGTCAGGGAGTAATCCTGGAGGACAATTTTTGTCAGATGCTCGTGCTTTAAATATTTTTTATTGCTGGTCAGGTCCAGAATCTCTTGGACATGAGATGACATGGCCGGCAGGTCACTCATGTTTATTTTTGCAAAAATTTCAGCGAGCTTCCCGCTCGGTTTTCGCTTGGATTCAGACATAATTAATGATTCTCAAAAAAAAAGGACCTGACTACATCGGGTCAAGTCCTGAAAACAAATGGTGCGGAGGTCGGAACCACACAATCAGCATAAAAAACAACAATATCAGCAAGATATCTAATCGCAGAAAATGTGGCAAGCAGGGCATACCCTCTTCCATACCCGCTTTTTGCAAATGTAAAACTCATTTGGCCACCCTGCCCCTCATCAAATTGATTCATTTCAATAATATTATATTATATCAAGTAATAATACAAGATGGACTATGATTCGTTTAGGTATTAACAAGCTGGTCACTTCTGGTGGTGGTGGAAGCCTAAGCAAAGCGACAACACACCAATACCTTCTGCACGGAGGGTTTCTAACAGCGATAAATGAATTGGTTTAAAAAAGCACTCTCTACCCGCAACATATTTTACATACAGCGACTGGATCAATCCTTGCGGAGACCCTTTTAATGATCAGGCCCAAAAAGTAGTTACCGATACAAAAATGAAGGAAAAAAAATATATTCTATATATCTAAAATGCCCCAAGTAATCTACGCTGGAGAAGTGTCTGCATATCACGCCGACCATCAACAATAAGGTATACATAAACATTTACATTAAAAATTCTATATATGATGCGATAGGGTTTGAAAAAAATCTCACGGTAATCACGAATCCCTAGAGCCATAAGTTCTTTTGGGTATACTCCTCGTTCAGGCAGTGCGCTGAGGCTAACAAATTTTTTCTCTAGCTGGTCAAGTACGTACTCTGCTTTCTGCAGTGAGTCATGTTCCAATATATATGTGTATATCTTTTGGAGGTCGACGGCAGCGTCTTCTGTGAGTAGGACTTTGAATGTCACGAGATTGAGCCCTTTCCTTCACGAAGACGATTTATTACATCAGTAGCTAAAACTACTTTACCTTCCTCAATCTGACGATTACCAAGAGCAAGAATTTTTAGCAGTGCTAAAGTTTCTTGGGTTTCCTCGTAACTCTTTATATCCTGAATAATGACTTTAGCTTCACCGTTCTGGGTAATGATGAGAGAATCACATTCATCACCTAAGTTTCGAATTATTTCAGCTGCATGGGCCTTCAAATAGCTTATTGATTTAATCTGGTTGGACAATCTCATGGGGCACCTCTTTGTAAAGATTATAGAACCATATTAAAACTAAATTTAGCCCAGTGTCAATTAGGATTTCGCCTCTCCTCTGATAAACAGATAATATCAAGTAATAATACAAGGTGGACTAGATTCGTTAAGGTATTAACAAGCTGGTCTCTAAGGCAATTCCGACAATTCCTACCACTGGAGATTAAAATCCCAATTCAGCTATCACCTTAATTCGGTCGCTGACAATGGGCACACGCTCCTGACTTGCACAGCCTCCCAGGAAAATCATCTTGTCGACAAGTTCTCCAAATCTCTCAACAACACATTCAAAAATATCAATATTAGGGTTCGTAATTCTATACATATTGCTGTAGACGTTGTTTCAGTTCCCTTATAACGATATCCAACTCCCGTGCCATTATCATTTTTTAACAGGGTTAACGATGTCTTGGCATTTGACACCTACTCGATAATCTCCTGTATTACAGGTGAACCGTATTCCGCCCCACCTGTTTTCACCAGTAGATTAGGTAGAATCTCTGCCCGGCCGCTACTGTGGGTGTGGCCACAGAGGACTGTCATTTGCCGGTGCGGGTGGTTAGCCATACTATTTTTAAGAACATTGCCGATCGCCTTGCAAGAAAAATGGGGGAGCCAGTTGTCATCGGCTATTGCCCCTTCATGCCAACAAGCCTCCTTGAACGGCGGAACATGGGTCAGGACAAATACATGCTCATATTTGGCAAGAGCATCCCGCAAGACGGTTTGGAAATACTTTGCCGCCTGATCTCCCAAACTGTTTAACAGAGCCAACCGGCCGACATCGCCAGCCCGCACGAAATTCTGAATTTTCAGATAGTCATTGAGCATAATCCTGGATCCTTCATAATCCCCAAACCTGCCATCTGCCCAACCACCATTCCCCACCAGGCAGGAATCTTGGGAAAGCTCAACCACCCCTATCGCCGGCAACCAGTAAAGCCAGTTTGACCTGTTGCACAGTTCCTCGGTCGATTTCCGGACCGCTCCAATTGTGCCGCCATAATAATCATGGTTGCCCAGAATAAAATAGACAGGCTTTTCCAAAATATTTTCAAAAAGTTTGAGGTGAAATTTCAGTCTGGAAGCGATGGAGATGTCACCGGTCAGAAAGAGGCCATCAAGCTTCTGGGTAGCAAGCTCCTCAACAAAACGGATCGCCTCTTGATCATGCAGGAACTCGAAATGTATGTCGGTTAGCCACGCATAACGCATATTTTCCCCTTCACAGAATCATCATTCATCTGTGATTTGTGCAGCGTTCGGTTGCGGCAATCACTTTCCCCACCACGCAGAGCCTGTTCCGCAGGCACTCGCATCACCCCCGGATTACGGAAGACAAAGCCTGCAGGGTCTTTCACCACCAGAATCGAGGCCCGGTCGGTATAATCGGCATGGACAAGAGTATTCACCAGCGCCTCACGCAGGGCTCGGTGCAGGGACGTGTCGTCCTGACGGAAGTTGCCTTTGAGGACAAATGGCACCTTCAGATCACCCACCAGCTTGCGTGACACTTTGCGGTAAAAATCAAACAGATTGCCTGACCATGTTCCATCAGGAACTACTCTGTCCAGCCAGCGGGTCTTTCTTTTAGGGAGACTGAACCTCCAACCCCATCACTTCAGTGCATCAGCCAGTTTCGACCCGGCTTTAAATTTCGCAACGGTCTTTGCCGGGATCTTGATGGCCTTTCCGGTCTGGGGGTTACGGCCAGTCCGGGCATTCCTCTTTACTGCCGAGAAAGTACCGAACCCGATCAGGGTTACCTTCTCACCCTTCTGAAGTGAATCAGTGATAGCTTCCAGACATCCGAGTAATGCCTTGTCTGCTGCTGCTTTGCTGATGTCTGCTGTTTCTGCCATTGCTGCGATAAGTTCTGTTTTATTCATTGTTATCTCCTTCTATGGTTCATGTTATAAAATAGCTGATACCCCATATTGCTCCTGCCAGTGATGATCCGATTGCCAGAAGAACTACGCAGCAGCCACTGCTGCCGGGAGGTTTGCTTCCTTTATTCTTTTTGTCGTCATCATCGAAAAACAAACACATCTCCATGGCATCATCGCCATCACCATCAAAATCAAGAGGGTTTTCGTCAAAATCTTCAAAGTCTTCAAAGTCTTCCATATTTCGCTCTTCCCCAAGAGATGTTTAAACAGCTTATTAACATCGGATTAGGCGCTGTTTATCCAGAGAGACCGTTATGTTCTTAACCATGATACTCTATACTTAATATGACAGCACCACCAACAGATAAAAAATATTGAAACACACCTCTTTCTGTGATATTATTTTGACGAAAAAGGGGTGTGTTCTGTCATGTTTTCAAGAAATGCCATAAAATATCTCGACCGATGGCTGCTAAAAAAGAGGA
>JAUWDC010000241.1 GCA_030608985.1 Desulfobia sp.
CTAATTGTAATAAAAAGAATTTCTCTGTGTTCTCTGTGGTGAAAAAAGGACTTTTAGCGAGTTCATCAATCTTCATCCCTAAACCCTATACCTTTCTTTATATGGAAACCAAACGATACGATTTCAGTGCCATTGAAATAAAATGGCAGAGCCTTTGGGACAGAGAAAAAACTTTTAAGGTTTCAGTAAACCCAGACCAGGAAAAATATTATCTCCTTGAAATGTTCCCATATCCATCCGGACGTATTCATATGGGTCATGTTCGCAATTACACTATAGGAGACGTAATCGCCCGTTATAAGAGAATGCAGGGATATAACGTTCTTCATCCCATAGGCTGGGATGCCTTTGGACTCCCTGCTGAAAATGCCGCAATAAAGCATGATACCCACCCGGCTAAATGGACATACGAAAATATTGGCTATATGAAAAAACAGCTCAAGTCCATGGGCTTCAGCTATGACTGGGACAGAGAGCTTGCTACCTGTGACCCCAGCTATTATAGATGGGAGCAGCTTTATTTCATAAAACTCTATGAGAAAGGTCTGGTCTACCCCAAGGTAACAACGGTTAACTGGTGTGAATCCTGCCAGACGGTGTTAGCAAACGAACAGGTGATTGACGGCTGCTGCTGGCGCTGTGATAATACTGTTGCCCCGAGGGAAATGAATGGATGGTTTTTCAAAATCACTAACTATACCGAAGAACTTTTACAGGACTGCGACACGTTAAAGGGTTGGCCTGAGAAAGTTCTGACCATGCAGAGAAACTGGATTGGAAAAAGTATTGGAGCAAAAATCGATTTTGCCATTGATGGTTCCGACGAAAAATTAACTATTTTCACTACCAGGCCTGACACCATCTACGGGGCAACATTCATGTCCATAGCCCCAGAGCATCCACTAATTCCCACTCTCATCAAAAACTATTCTCAAAAAGATACTGTAAAAGATTTTGCTGAAAAAACCAAACTCCTCAAACAACGGCAAAAACCTGGTGCTGAACTCGAAAAAGAGGGTGTTTTTACCGGCGCCTACGCTGTTAATCCGTACACAGGGGATAAGCTACCCATCTATGTTGCCAATTTTGTCTTGATGGAATACGGCACAGGTGCTGTCATGGCAGTACCGGCCCATGATCAGCGTGACTTTGAGTTTGCCGAGAAATACGATATTACAATTAAAGTCGTTATCCAGCCTGAAGGTGATCCCTTTAACCCTGAAACCATGGCAGAAGCATACGAAGGCGATGGAATTCTTGTAAACTCTAATGAATTTAATGGACTTGAGTCCGCTAAGGCCAAGAAAGCCATTACACAATTTGGAAAAGATAAAGGTTTTGGCAGCCGGAAAACAACATATCGCCTTCGAGATTGGGGAATCTCCAGGCAGCGCTATTGGGGCACTCCTATCCCTATGATTCATTGTGCTTCATGCGGGGTACAACCTGTACCTGAAACCGATCTTCCTGTTGTTCTCCCAGAGGATGTCGTCCCAGACAAGTCAGGCAAATCTCCTCTCCATGACCTTGAAGATTTCTATAAAACAACATGCCCTTCATGTGGAGGAGTTGCTCGACGTGAAACAGATACAATGGATACTTTTGTAGAGTCATCCTGGTATTATGCCCGCTACGCTTGTCCCGATTTTCAAGAAGGTCCTCTAGAACCTGATGCCGTCAATTACTGGCTTCCAGTAGATCAATATATTGGTGGTGTAGAACATGCCATTCTGCATCTGCTTTATGCCCGTTTTTTCACCAAAATAATGAGAGATCTCGGTTACCTGACAGTCGATGAACCATTCAAAAACCTGCTTACCCAAGGTATGGTCATCAAGGATGGCACCAAGATGTCTAAATCAAAGGGTAATGTTGTTGACCCCAGCATTCTTATCGAAAAATATGGTGCTGATACTGTTCGACTTTTTAGTCTTTTTGCTGCTCCACCGGAAAGAGATCTTGAATGGAGTGATAAAGGAGTAGAAGGCGCATATCGCTTTCTTAACAGGGTATACCGCTTTGTTACAGACAACATTGAAATCCTTTGTAGCAATGGAACTGCTATTCCATCGCGAATGACGGACAGCAGCAGATCGCTGCATCGTAAAACACACCAGACAATAAGAAAGGTGACCAGTGATATTGATCCTAAATTCCATTTTAATACAGCAATCAGTGCAGTAATGGAACTGACCAACACCCTCTATTCCCTGACTGGGGAAAATGCCAAGGAACATCCGCAACCTGAAATAATTAAAGAAGCGGTTGAGGCTATTCTTACACTGCTGTCTCCCATGGTTCCCCATTTTTGCGAAGAACTCTGGCAACGTACAAACCACTCGACACCTCTGGTAAAGACACCATGGCTGGAATTTGATCCTGAAGCTGCCAAAGAAGATGAAATTACGCTTGTTGTTCAAGTTAATGGAAAACTGCGAAGTCGCCTTCAGGTCGCCTCTGACATGACTGAGGATGCAGTAAAAGAAAAAGCAATGGAAGATAAAAATATTCAGAAATTCATTGAAGGAAAGACCATAAGAAAAGTCATTGTAGTCAAAAATAAACTGGTTAATATTGTTGTTTAATTTTTAATCAGACTTCGTAAACATGTTGTCGGATATGTGCTAATTTTTGGCTAAACAATTTCTATTTTACTCTGGAGTTAAGTTATCAGTTGTCAGTTACCAGTTGGCAGAGGGTGATAATACCGACAACTGAACACTGACAACTTAGACCGACTTATTATCCAAACTTAACCAGATTCCTCGAAAATAAAGGGATGGCTGACAATAGCAAGTCATCTTTTAACGAGGTCTGTAAATCTTTCAAACTTTATGAAACTACTTACAACCCTGCTCGTTACAGCAATACTTTTTTCTGGTTGCGGCTACTCAAACCCTTATGCCCCTCCAACTGATACAGATGGTAAAAATGATAGAATACCTCTGTATCTTGAAATGTGGGATAATGAAACGAATCTCCTTGGATATCAGGCAACTATACAGCAGTCGTTATTACGCTGGCTAAAGAAATCAAAAAGATTCGTACTTGTTAATGACCCTTCGGATGCAAGCTATATACTCTCGGGTGCAATTCTCTCTGCAGATTTTCCAGGACTCTCTTATGGTACTTTTGACAGGGCTGTTGAACTCAGGGCAAAAATCAAATTCTCTTTAAGACTCAAAGAATTAGAAAATAATTTAATAAAATTTGATAAAAAGGAATTTACTAAGTTGCAATCTTACCTGGTGGGTGGCTCTGCTGTTAAAACGGAAAACAACAGACAAATTGCTCTTCAAGAAATAGCCGACGACCTCGCTGAAGAGATTTATGTCAACCTGTCCAATATTCTTATTCCAAAAAAATAGGGGTATGATGCGATTATCATACCCCCTACCGTTAACTTAAAACTTCTGACTTAATACTTTTATTTTATTCTGTACTAAACTCCTTCATAACAGCCTTAATTACCGCAACAACCCGACGATTTTTCTGTCTCCCCTCTGCAGTGTCGTTGGAAGCCACAGGTTCTCTCTCTCCAGC
>JAUWDC010000133.1 GCA_030608985.1 Desulfobia sp.
ATAGCAGTGAGATGCAAGAAAACTTTATGTCTAAAATAAATTATAAAAAATTGTCCTGCATCTCTCGATAAAGCTTCAATCTAAAGGAATTTAGAACATGCCAATTTATACCTGGAAAGGAAAAAATTCTTACGGTGAGAAAAGGAAAGGAAAGCTGGAGGCTCCGAGCGAGGCTGCAGCTGCTGCACAGCTCAAAAAAATGAGAATAACAACCACGGTCCTGAAAGAGGCACCAAAAGATATTTTTGAAAATATCGCTCTCTTCCAGCCCAAAGTAACGGGCAAGGATGTGGTCATATTTACCAGGCAGTTGTCAACCATGATCGATGCCGGTCTTCCTTTGGTGCAAAGTATTCAGATTCTTGCTGCTCAGCAAGATAACAGTACGTTTAAAAAAGTACTTACTGATATCCAGACTGATGTCGAAACCGGTATGACTTTTGCCGAATCTATGAAAAAACATCCGAAAGTTTTCGACAATTTATATTGTAATATGATTGATGCCGGTGAAGTTGGAGGTATCCTCGATACCATTCTCAACCGTCTGGCAAATTTCATGGAAAAAAGCATGGTGCTGAAGAAAAAAATAAAAGGTGCCATGACATACCCTGCAATCTGTCTTTGTATCGCATTAGTAATAACAGCGGTTATTCTTGTTTTCGTCGTACCTGTTTTCGCAAGCATGTTTGCTGATTTTGGTTCAGCATTACCCGCACCAACACAGTTTGTCGTGGATTTAAGTGAATTTGCCCAAAGCTATTTCTTTATTATTATTGGGGGGATAGTTTTATTTGTTGTTGCGATAAAAAAGACGTATGCAACAAAAAAAGGTCGCAAATTCATCGATAGAGCTTCGTTGAAGGCCCCTGTTGTCGGTACATTGATCCAAAGGGTTGCAGTTGCAAAATTCACGAGGACATTGGGAACAATGCTCCAGAGTGGCGTTCCTATTCTTGATTCTCTTACAGTAGTGGGCAAAACGGCTGGAAATGCTATAATAGAAGAGGCTGTTTTCAGGGTAGCAGATGCAATTACCGAAGGTCGCACCATTGCAGAACCTCTGGAAGAAACAGGAGTTTTTCCAGGTATGGTTGTGCAAATGATAAATGTCGGTGAAGCAACAGGTGCTCTTGACGTTATGCTGGAGAAAATTGCTGATTTTTACGATCAAGAAGTTGATCAGGCTGTAGATAATATGACGGCAATGATTGAGCCGTTCATGATGGTTTTCCTTGGTGGATTAATTGGCGGGCTCGTCATTGCCATGTACCTGCCGATCTTTAAGATGGCCAGTGTTGTTGGTTAAGCTAATGACCGGAAAAATGATACACTTGTAAAAAGCTGTGATTTGAATTATCGCCAACAGTAATATTAACTAATTGACAAAGATTAACGCGGCGTATGAGCGCTTTGCTGCAAATACGTCCAAAGAGGAGATTGTAAATGGGTGAAATAATAGGAGTCTTAGGTCGTGAAGTCATTGATTCCAGGGGGAACCCTACTGTTGAAGTTGAAGTTCACCTCGATACTGGTGTTATGGGGCGTGCACTTGTTCCATCTGGCGCATCGACAGGTATACGTGAGGCTCTGGAACTTCGCGATACGAGAAAAAAACGTTATATGGGCAGGGGCGTCCAGAAGGCTGTTGCCAATGTTAATGAAATAATAGGTGCTGCTCTTGTTGGTCTCGAGTCGACTCAGCAGGTTCTTGTTGATCAGACCATGCTGAATTTAGATGGCACAGACAATAAGAAAAAACTGGGTGCGAATGCCATACTTGGTGTTTCTATTGCTGTTGCCAAGGCGTCTGCTAATGAACTGGGACTTCCTCTTTTTTCATATATTGGTGGGGTTAATGCCAAAGTCCTCCCTGTGCCGATGCTGAACGTTTTAAACGGCGGCGCCCATGCAGACAATAATGTTGATATTCAGGAGTTTATGATTATGCCTGCAGGAGCTTCCTGCTTTGCTGAAGCGCTGCAGATGGGTGTTGAAACTTTTCATAATCTGAAAAGTGTGTTGAAAAAAGCAGGGCATTTGACATCTGTTGGTGATGAAGGAGGCTTTGCTCCTAATCTGAGATCCAATGAGGAAGCCATGGAATGTCTTCTGGAGGCTATCCAGAAAACAGGGTACAAACCTGGAAAGGATATTTTCATAGCACTTGATGTTGCTGCCAGCGAAATTTATGATAAGAAGAAAAAATGTTACGTGTTGGCAGCAGAAAAAAAACCCAAAAAAACAGTAGATCAGCTCATTGATTATTATGAGGGATGGGTAAAAAAATACCCCTTGATTTCTATTGAAGATGGTCTGGATGAGAGTGATTGGAAAGGTTGGGAGAAACTGACAGAAAGACTTGGTGGAACAGTTCAGCTTGTTGGTGACGATATCTTTGTTACCAATACTAAAATACTTGCAAAAGGGATTGATAAGGGGGTTGCTAACTCCATCCTGGTGAAATTGAATCAGATTGGTTCAGTGACAGAAACTCTTGATGCGGTCGAGATGGCACATCGAGCAGGATATACTTCTATTATTTCCCATCGTTCAGGAGAGACCGAAGATACAACCATTGCTGATTTAAGTGTTGCGCTGAATACCGGCCAGATAAAGACTGGGGCTCCATCCCGGTCAGACAGGGTAGCCAAGTATAATCAGTTATTGCGAATAGAGGACGAACTCGGATCAGCGGCGAAATTTGCCGGGAAAATGTGTATGCCATGTTTACGTTAGCAAAAGGGAGAATATAACTATGACACTGACTAAGGCGGATTTGGTACATAAAATATATCAGACTCATGATCTTTCTAAAACAGAAGCCACAGAGACTATAGAAGCTTTTTTGCGAATCAGTAAAGATTGTCTGGCAGGCGGTGAGGATCTTTTGATCAGTGGTTTTGGCAAGTTTAATGTAAAAGATAAAAAACCGCGTCGAGGTCGTAATCCCCAGACAGGAGAGGAATTAATGTTGGATTCTCGGCGGGTGATTACATTTAAGCCTTCAGGACTTCTGCGGAATAGAGTAAATGCTGGATAGATTTCGGATTTCGGATTTTTGATTTTGAATTGCAGGGTGTCGGGTGTCAATTATCAGCTCGATCATACGGTGGCAATAGCCCAGAGCTGTTGAAGAAGCGAGCTCGGAGTCGCGTTCCTCGCTTACCTGCTCGCGAATTGTAACTGCAAACTGCAAACCGCAAACTGCCAACTGATATCAGACGGGTCTGTTGTGTTACAGCCCCGTCTTTTTTTTTGGGGGGGAGGGATAGAAAGAGGTATGGACCAAAAAAAAACAACACTAGCCACATTAGCCAATATGGTAGAAGGAATTGTTGTCGGAGACCCTGAAACTCCTATAACAAATTTAGCTGACCTTGAAAGTGCTGGGCCAGGTGATATTACTTTTCTTGTAAAAAAACAGCATATTGGAAAATTATCTTCCGAAAAAGCATCAGCATGCATTATACCCAGTGATATAGAAGGAATTGATATCCCAGCTATTAAGGTGAAAAATCCAATCCTGGCAGCTACGATTATTCATAATTTTTTTCTGGAAAAGCCTTATACTGCCGGTGGAATTCATCATTCAGCCCATATTGGGACAGGATGTCACGTGCCCGCAGATGTTACTATTGGGCCGATGGTTGTTTTAGGAGATCATGTCAAGCTAGGAGACAGAGTAACCCTCGAATCAGGTGTTATTCTCGGGGATGGTGTGGTTGTCGGGAGTGATTCTGAAATCTGTGCCAATGCAACAGTACGAAAGAATTGCCTGATCGGTAGTCGTGTTATTATTGCCAGCGGAACTGTTGTTGGTAGTGATGGTTTTGGCTATATTCCTGACGAACTTGGAAATCATATAAAAAGACCGCACGTCGGTATTGTTCAGATTGAAGATGATGTTGAAATTGGTGCCAATGTCTGTATTGATAGGGCAACATTTGGTACCACATTGATTCGGAAAGGAACAAAAATTGATAACCTGGTTCAGGTTGCCCACAATGTTGAAATAGGCGAAAAGTCTCTGATTTTAGCTGAGACTGCTATTGGCGGCAGTACGAAACTTGGTAATAATGTTATTATTAGTGGACATGTTACGATAAAAGACCATGTAGAATTGGGGGCCGGGGTTATTGTCGCAGGTAAAAGTGGAATTACTTCCAGCCACGAGGCCGGTGCCGTTATCTCAGGAATACCCGCCATTCCTCATAAGAAGTGGTTGCGGGCAACTATTGCTTTCCCACGTCTTCCACAAGTCATTAAGGATCTCAGAAAGCTGATGAAAAAGATAGATCTGCTGGAAGGAAAAATAAACAGAGAGAAGGAGAATAGGAATGACTGAACAACAACAGTATGATATTTCAGAAATCTTGAAAATACTTCCTCATAGATATCCATTTGTCCTGGTTGATCGTATCCTCGAAGTAGAGGTGGGCAACTCTATTAAGGGGTTAAAAAATGTGACGATAAATGAGCCTTTTTTCCAGGGACATTTTCCTTCTGAGCCTGTAATGCCAGGTGTTCTGATCATGGAAGGGATGGCCCAGATAGGTGCAATGCTTGCTTATTTGACCGAAAAGGACAAAATTGGCAACAGTCTTGTCTATTTTGCCGGAATGGATGGTGTACGTTTTAGGAAAAAAGTAGTACCTGGAGATCAGATTATTTATCAGCTCAAAATTTTAAAACGTAAATCAAAACTCTTTAAAATTGAAGGGAAAGCTTTCGTGGATGATGCGCTGGCCGCTGAAGCAGTCCTTTTGGCAACTTTTTCGTAAAAATTCCGTGTTTGATTTACGCAAAACTTAAAACTATTCTCACTATGTCAATACATCCTTCAGCTATAATTGATTCAGCAGCCGAACTCGACAGCACAGTAACAGTAGGGCCTTATGCGGTTATTGAAAACGGTGTCAAGATAGGAGCCGAGACTGATATTGGTCCTCATGCTGTGATAGGAGGTCATACAACCATTGGTAAAAACAATAAAATAGGGCCGTTTACTTCGATTGGCACACCTCCTCAG
>JAUWDC010000102.1 GCA_030608985.1 Desulfobia sp.
GAAGGTTTGATCTGTTTCATCCGGTCAGCAAGGGCAATAATCTGTTTTTCCATTATTTATGCCTTTTCATTAATGAGTTTAGAATGGGTTTCGGTAAAAAATCATGAGAATTCAGCCGGTTTTTCATAATACACTTTTTTCAAAAAAAGACCACAGGCTGGTGCGGTGGGTCCTGCTAAATTTCGATCTCTGGCTTTAAAAACGGTTGCAAAGTCGGTAACGGACATTCGCCCATAACCAACTTCAAAAAGTGTTCCGACTATATTTCGGACCATTTTTCTTAGAAAGCCATCCCCACAAATGTCTATGTACCATTCTGCATTGTTCTCATCAAGACAATTGACAGCTGCAAAAAAGATCTCCCTGACCGCTCCTCTCCCTCCGTCACGGGTAACATCTCGAGAACCAACTGCTTCAAAACTTGAAAAATCATGAACTCCTTTGAGAAGAGAAAGACACTGTTCGATTTTCTCGATAGACAGCATGGCCGGTACGTGTGCGCAATACAACCTCCTGGTCGGGAAACAGACCTCGGTCGTAGTAAAATAATATCGATATACCTTAAAATGAGCGTCAATGCGGGCATGGAAGGAATCGGGGACGTCTTCGACTGACAAAATTCTGATTGTATTTGGCAAGAGGCTGTTCAGCCCCCTTTTGAATGCTGCATTGGGAATGGTTGATTCTGTGACAAAATGGGCGGGCATGGCCAAGGAGTGAACACCGGCATCAGTTCTTCCTGCACCATGTAGAAAAACCTCTTCAGAGGTCATCATTTTGAGTTTTTTCTCTATCTCACCCTCGACGGTAACAACATTTGCCTGTCGCTGCCAACCGGCGAATCCTGTCCCGTCAAAAGCGATGATTAGCTTTATTTTACGCACTTCTCAATTAAGGCTAGTGGTTTTGCTAATTTTGTAGCTCCACCTGAATAGTTACAACTACGGGAACAATGGAACAATTTCAAGACCAAGGTTTTCCTCAAACCCGCAGACCAGATTCATATTCTGGATAGCCTGACCAGCAGCACCCTTCACCAGGTTGTCAATCACCGACAGAACAACAATTCTACCAGTACGCAGGTCAACCTTTGTTCCGATATCGCAGAAATTACTCCCTCGTACATTCTGAGTTGTTGGAACTGTTCCAGGCTTACAAACCCTGACAAAATGTTCATCTGCATAATAATCGTCATACAATAAATCAATCTCTTTCTGGGTGCACTTTTTTGCGAGAGAACAGTAAATTGTACTGAAAATTCCTCGTGTAATTGGAAGGAGGTGCGGAGTAAAAGAGATCGTGATATCTTGACCGGCCAGTTTTGTGAGTTCCTGTTCAATTTCAGGGGTATGGCGGTGCTCACCAACCTTATACGCACGAAATCCGTCTGTCACCTCGCAAAATAATGTGCCAACCTGGGCACTGCGTCCTGCTCCTGACGTTCCTGATTTCGAATCAGCAATAATTGTTGAAACATCAACAAGTCCTTCCTGAAGAAGAGGCGCCATCCCAAGGATGATACTTGTAGGATAACATCCTGGATTGGCTACAAGCCGAGCTTTTGATATTTTTTGCCTGTTGATTTCGGGTAGACCATACACCGCCTCTTCAAAATATTTAGTGGCCGTATGGGGCTGGTACCATTCTTCATATACTGCTGGATCATCAATTCGAAAATCAGCGCTCAGGTCAATTACTTTTTTTCCAGCCTCCAAAAACCTCGGTACAATTCCCATTGCTGTTTGGTGGGGTACAGCTGTAAAAACAACATCTACTCGATCGACAAGATTTTCCGGGACAACATCCTCACAGACAACACCCGAAACTCCGGTAAGGCTCGGGTATACCTCTGAAACCATCTTTCCAGCATGTTGCCTTGATGTAGCAACAGCTATCTCAACTTTTGGGTGCCGACTCAAAAGGCGTATCAGCTCAACGCCTGTATATCCTGATGCTCCAATAATTCCTACACGTATCATAATATGATGCTCAGTTTTAAGTTTTAAGTGTCAAGTTTTAAGTAAATATCTGCCTGGAAAATCTTATTTAACCCTCAAAACAAAAAAAAAGGGAAGAGCGATTGCTGCACACATTCGCCCTTCCCTTTAAATCGAAAATTAATCTAAGATTAACGTTTGGAGAACTGGAATCTTGCCCGGGCTCCTTTCTGGCCATACTTTTTACGTTCTTTGACACGTGAATCACGGGTAAGCATGCCTGCTTTTTTCAGGGAAGTTCGATATTCCGGGTTTACCTCAAGCAGCGCTTTGGCAATTCCATGACGCAGGGCCTCGGACTGGGCAGATTTCCCACCACCTTTAAGGGTGGCAAAGACATCATAGTTTCCAACGGTATCAGTAAGCATAAAAGGCTTAGATGTTTTTCCTTTGTCAATAGCAGCGCCAAAGTAATCCTCAAAACTCAGCTTATTAACATTATATTCACCCTTTCCACTTTTCAACCATACACGGGCAACAGCTGTCTTTCTTTTCCCGGTTGCGTAATACTGCTCGGCCATTAATTATCTCCAAAAATTTTCAAGAGGTTCTCTTGTGTTATTATTTCTATAAAAAAGGTTAAAATGTCAAAGTTTCCGGCTGCTGCGCTTCATGTGGATGTTTAGAACCGGCATATACTTTCAATTTTTTCAATTGTGCCCTGCCAAGAGAATTTTTTGGCAGCATACCTTTTACAGCCATATACAATAACTCTTCAGGCCTTTTTTCAAGGATCTCTTTAGCACTTCGCTCCCTTATGCCACCGATGTACCCTGAATGATTATAATATTTTTTGTCTTCCAGTTTCTTTCCTGTAAGCCTGACTTTTTCGGCATTGACTACAATGACAAAATCACCGGTGTCCTGAAAGGTAGAATAAATTGGTTTATGTTTACCGCGAAGCCTGATTGCTATTTCTGAAGCCAGTCGACCTAGAATCTGCCTCTGGGCATCAACAATAAACCATTTGCGTTCTATTTCGTTTACTGGAGCCAAATACGTTTTCATCACTGACAATCCTCTGAATGTATATCAATCGGGCAGTTTTTCTTCCCCGATGTATGGATAAAAAAAGGTTCGAACCTGGTTCGAACCTTGTAAACTGGAGCGGGAAACGAGATTTGAACTCGCGACTTCAACCTTGGCAAGGTTGCACTCTACCACTGAGTTATTCCCGCGTAAATTTACTATTAGAAAAAGAGATTCTATAACCGGTACAACTCACTCTTGTCAACAAAAAACTACTTCTCCTGAATCAAAAATATCCGGCAGGTTCAATTCACAACAATATGTTGTTGCTTCATAATATTTATACCTGTTAAGATAATAATACCAAAGAAAATATTCTACCTAAAATTAGAACAACCCTGGAGTGTATAAAAATGAACAGCGGGCCTCAGCGAGCTAGTCGTATATTACGAAAAACCCAAGAAACAGATATAGAACTTGATCTCCGTCTGGATGGTTCCGGCAAAACTGATATTACAACCGGAGTTCCTTTTTTTGATCACATGCTTACTCTTTTCACAGTCCATGGTTTCTTTGATCTGACAATAAAGGCGGTCGGCGATATTGAAATAGACGGTCATCATACTGTTGAGGATATCGGAATTTGCCTTGGCCAGGCCTTTAAGGAGGCATTGGGAGATTTTAGTTCTATTAACAGATATGGTCACTGCTCTCTTCCTATGGATGAAGCTCTGGCCCGTGTCACTGTAGACTTGTCAAATCGTCCTTATCTTCATTACGACATCATGCCACTAGACCAGAAAGTCGGTACCTTCGATACGGCTCTCGCCCTTGAATTCTTTAGAGCCCTTTCACTCCATGGCGGTATGACATTGCACATAGAAGTACCATATGGTGAAAATACACACCATGTACTGGAAGCGGCATTCAAAGCACTTGGCCGTACGCTTTCACAGGCTTCAGCTATAAACTCAAGAGTCAAAGGCATTTTGTCATCAAAAGGTTCTCTGGTCGACTAACTACCGTGACAATAGTCACAAGCAAGCATGAAAGATGATATCTCACAGAGTCCGCAGAGCCACAGAGAAAAAAACTTTGTGAACTCTGTGCCTCTGTGAGAGACTTTTATATAAACACAACGATTACACAAAAGAGGTATACTTTTGAAATTCTTTTCTCACTCCAATTTCTATTTTTTTCTCACAGCCGTTGTACTGTGCCTTTCGTCTTGCTCAAAACAAGTTGTCCCGCTGCCTATAGATAAAGATGCCAATACGATTACTATTCGATCTTTATCCGTTTTGCCTATAGAAATAGCAGGGGCTGATAAAGAAGTAAGCCACATGGTTACAAAACAGCTTAAAGAAGGAGTTGTTGTATTGAAATCTTCAATCAAGGATATTCTCCAGGATAAAGATGGAGTGAGCTATCTCTTTCCAGGTCAGGCAGAATCTCTTCTTGGTGATTTCCATGGAAACAAACATGAATCTGCCCTTCATATCGGCAAAAAAATTGAAGCTGATGCCGTTCTTGTTTTACGCCTCTTTCGCTATATAAACCGTGAAGGGAAAACCTATTCAGTCAGCCAACCGGCATCAGTCTCCTTTGAGTACCGCCTTCTTCACGTGCCCTCCGGGAAGGTTCTTTGTACAGGAGTATTTGATGAAACCCAGGAGTCACTTTTCTCGAACCTCTTTTCCTTCAAGCAGGCTTCCAGACGCGGTTTCTCATGGATAACGGCCAGGGAGCTTACCATGGAAGGACTTAAAGAAAAATTTGAAGCCTGCCGTTACCTGAGCCAATAAATTTCTCTTGATAATTCCTAAGGACCTTAATCACCTTATTGGCAAGGCCATGCATGCCTATAGTATGCTGGCCGAAGGTGACCGTATTCTTGTTGCCGTATCCGGAGGAGTTGACAGTCTTGTCCTCGCAGCAATACTAACACTCTGGAGAAATAAGGCCCCGATAGATTATGAACTGGTAGCCGTTCATCTGGACATGGGCTTCCCAGACAGCAATTACAAATTAATAGCACCTCAACTGGCAAAAATCTCACTTAATCTAGAAATTGAGCACACCTCTTTTGGCAGTGACGTTCTTGCCCTTGCCGATAAACAAAATGCTTGTTTTGCCTGTTCCCGAAACAGACGTACCAGACTTTTTTCCATTGCGAGGGAAAAAAACTGCAATAAATTAGCCTTCGGTCATCATAAAGATGACATTATAGAAACCTTTTTCCTCAATGTTCTTTATGGTGGGAACATAAGCACCATGGTTCCAAGCCAGGTTCTGTTTTCCGGAAATCTGACAATTATTCGCCCACTTGCCTTTCTTGAAAAAAAACAGGTGAGGGATCTTGCTGTACAGTTTGATCTTCAACCAACTGTCAATCCATGTCCCCTTGAGGGGGAGACAAAGAGAGATACCGTGAGACAATTACTCGAACCTCTGTACCAAAAAGACTCACACATAAAAGGGAATATTTTTTCCGCCCTGGCAAATGTACGGACCGAATATTTACTGAAGAAGACAAAGTAAAAATGAAAACAGCCCTCGAATGTATGCCATGTCTGCTTAAACAGGCTCTCTACACTGCTCGCCTCAGCACTTCATCACCAGAACTCCAAAAAAAAATAGTAGGTAGCGTCGCGCACATATTGCCTGATCTGGATTTCAGCATCAGCC
>JAUWDC010000077.1 GCA_030608985.1 Desulfobia sp.
TTACAACTGACAATAAAAAACAGGCTGATCACTTCTGTGATCAGCCTGCTTTTTTATATTCTATCTGTGAGAAAATCGTAAGAGTTTTATTTGGGGTTATAGCCCCTTGGTCAAGTATATTACAAGAAATCGAATAAACGAAGATACAGGTGTGTTAGTGATGCTGTGTTACTGCCGTATTTTCACCACGATTTTCAACAAGAGGCACATCCAGGTGGAGGCAATCATCGCCTCCCTCTTTAAACAACTCATACCCTTTTTTTAAAGCGAGTGCCCTCAGCAAAACTTGATCCATATGGTCAACCAGTTCAATTTCCAGGCTTTTTACTATTTTAGCCGGAATTTCCTTCAAATTGCGCTCATTTTCCTCAGGGATCAGAACATGTTTGATATTTCCACGACGGGCCGCAAGAAGCTTTTCTGTTAAGCCTCCAATAGGCAGTACCCTGCCACGCAAGGTGATTTCTCCTGTCATCGCAATATCTTTTCGTACTGGTATTTGCAACAGAGCTGAAACCATGGAACATGCCATTGTAATTCCTGCAGATGGTCCGTCTTTTGGGATGGCGCCTTCAGGAACATGGACATGGATGTCAATTCTTTGATAAAAATCTGAGGCAAGACCCAATCTGGTTGCTCGTGTCCTCACGTAACTCAATGCTGCTCGGGCAGATTCCTGCATAACATCACCGAGTTTACCTGTAATTGTTAATTTGCCGTTACCGGGCATGAGAACAGTCTCTATTTGCAGAAGTTCACCACCAACTTCAGTCCAGGCCAGACCGGTTGTAAGACCAATTTCGTCTTTTTCTTCTACCTTGCCAAATCGGTATTTAGGAATACCCAGATAAGAACTCACTGATCGCTCTGACAGCCTATAATTTTTCGTTGTATTCTTTTTAAGCCTGTCGCGAGCAATTTTACGGCAAATACTGGCGATATTACGTTCAAGATTACGAACTCCAGCCTCTTTGGTGTAACGCCTTACAATCTCAAGAATAGCTTTGGGATTAAATGAAATATCCTTGTCTTCAAAACCATTTTCCATGAGTTGTTTGGGGACAAGAAATCCTTTTGCAATGTGAAGTTTATCCTCTTCGGTATAGCCATTGAGTTTAATTACTTCCATTCGGTCTCGCAGTGGCGGCGGAATAGCAGGTAAATTGTTTGCTGTTGTAATGAAAAAGACATCAGAGAGATCGTAATCAAGGTCAAGGTAATGATCATTAAACGAATTATTTTGTTCAGGATCAAGAACTTCGAGGAGTGCAGATGAAGGATCTCCCCTGAAATCCATACTCATCTTGTCAATCTCGTCCAGACAAAACACCGGGTTATTGACCTTCACTTTTTGAAGACACTGAATAATCTTTCCAGGCATGGCACCTATATATGTACGCCTGTGACCACGAATTTCAGCCTCATCACGTACACCGCCAAGCGATAATCGAACAAATTCTCGATTCATTGCCCGGGCAACAGATTTAGATAAAGATGTTTTCCCAACCCCTGGCGGCCCCACAAGGCATAATATAGGTCCTTTGATTTTTTTAACCTGAGCCTGAACAGCTAGATATTCAAGGATACGTTCCTTAGGTTCCAGAAGGCCGAAATGATCTTCATCAAGTATCTGCTCTGCCTTGTTGATCTCAATTTTACTTCGTGTCTTTGCCTGCCAGGGAAGACTGAGAATGGTATCTATATAATTACGAACAACAGTTGCTTCCGCTGACATCGGAGGCATCAATTTGAGTTTTTTAAACTCTTTTTGAGCCTGTGCCTTTGCAGCCTTAGGCATTTTTTTCTTTTTAATAAGCTCTTCTAATTCATTAAGTTCCGTACTGGCGTCATCCTTGTTCCCAATTTCCTTCTGGATAACCCGCACCTGTTCGGTCAAGTAATAGTCCTTCTGGTTTTTTTCCATCTTGGTTTTTACTTGTTTCCGAATTTGCTCCTCCAGGGTTGCTATTTCACTTTCCTTATGGATGATAGTTAACACCAGTTCCAATCGTTTCAGTAACGGGAGCGTACTCAAAATATTTTGTTTCTCTACACTGGAAATAGGCAGGTGTGCAGCGAGAAAATCAACAAATTTTGACGGCTTGGTAATCTTTCTAAGAGATTTTATGATTTCATTTGGTACTTTTTTGTTATGCTTGGCATAGACTTTAAAAGTATCAACGATTTCCCTCATAAAAGCCTGTGCCATACTGTCAATCTCATTGGAATCCTGATGTTCTTCAACAAGGACAGTAAAAAATTTCTGATCGTCAACAACCTCTACAAACTTCCCCCGCATCTTGCCTTCAACAAGAGCTTTTATTGTGCCATCGGGAAGACGGAGTAATTGAAGCACTGAGGCGATGGTTCCTATATCATGAATGTTGTCAATGCTTGGGTCATCATCAGAAGAATCTTTCTGAGTCACCAGAAAGATATTTTTCCTACTGGCCATAGCATCTTCCAATGCTTTAATAGACTTGTTTCGTCCGACGACCAGAGGCGCAACCATATGAGGGAAAAGGACGATGTCACGAAGGGGCATCATCGGGTAAATATTTGTTATTATTTTAGGCATAGGAAATAGCGTTAACTGTGTATGGTATATTGTTGATAATATGCAATTTATTGTGCTTCATTAAGCACTTTTCTTCGATTCGTTATCATACAGAACAACAGGATATTCACCATTGAGTATAACCTGTTCACTGATAACACATTCCTTAACGTTGGGTTCCGAGGGAAGTTCATACATGACATCAAGCATTGCCTTTTCTATCACGGAACGCAGGCCCCTGGCGCCTGATTTTCTTTTCATTGCTTCTTCGGCTATGGCGGAAACTGCTCCTTCAGTAAATCTAAGTCGTATGCCGTCAAATTCAAATAATTTTTTATACTGCTTTGTTAATGCATTTTTGGGCTCACGCAGAATCTTAATCAGATCTTCTTTCTCCAGCTCTTCCATGGTAGCGATAACAGGGAGTCGCCCGACAAGTTCAGGAATCAGGCCGAACTGCAGGAGGTCTTCAGGCTGAATTTCGGCAAGAATCTCTCCCATTTTCTTGTTGGTTTTGCCGATAACCTGAGCGCCAAAACCCATGGATTTTGTTCCGCTACGTTTCTGTACAACCTGGTCAAGACCAACAAAGGCACCGCCACAGATGAACAGAATGTTAGAGGTGTCAATTCTGACGTATTCCTGTTGAGGGTGCTTTCTGCCACCCTTAGGAGGAACACTGGCAATAGTCCCTTCTATGATTTTGAGCAGCGCTTGCTGGACACCTTCACCGGACACATCGCGAGTAATTGATGCCGAATCGGATTTACGTGCTATTTTGTCAATTTCATCAATATAGACAATTCCTCTACTTGCTCGATCAAGATCATGATCGGCGGCCTGTAGAAGACTCACTAGAATATTTTCGACATCTTCCCCTACGTACCCTGCTTCAGTAAGAGTTGTCGCATCAGCAATGGCAAATGGAACGTTGAGAACTCTTGCAAGTGTCTGCGCTAGAAGTGTTTTCCCGCTACCGGTTGGACCAATGAGAATAATGTTACTCTTTTGAAGTTCTACATCGCTCTCCTGGTTACTGTAGTGGGTTTCAACCCGCTTATAATGATTATGTACGGCAACAGACAAAATCCTTTTTGCAAGTTCTTGTCCGACAACATATTCATCCAGGCTCTTCTTTATTTCCATGGGCTTCAGAACTATGCCATCATGATCATTAGCAAGGACCTGCAGCCTGTCTTCAGAAACAATTTCATTACAGAGATCGATACATTCGTCACAGATATATACACTGGGCCCGGCTATCAGCTTTTTCACTTCGTCCTGGCTTTTTCCACAGAACGAACATATCACGTCTATATCACTTTTCTCGGACATGATCAGTCCTCCTCCTTGACATCTTCTCTTTTGACAAGAACCTTATCTATAATGCCATAATCCTTGGCCTCTTCTGAACTCATAAAATAATCTCGCTCTGTATCCTTTCTTATTTTCTTGATGGATTGACCTGTGTGATCTGCAAGAATTTTGTTAAGATTTTCACGCATACGGAGAATCTCTTTAGCGTGAATGTCTATATCCGTGGCCTGGCCCTGATAGCCACCCATTGGCTGATGAATAAGTATCCTTGAATTGGGAAGGGAATACCGTTTTCCTTTTGTCCCAGCCGACAGGAGAAAAGCGCCCATGCTGGCAGCCTGTCCCATGCAGAGTGTTGCAATATCACACTTGATATATTTCATTGTATCATAAATTGCCAGTCCAGCGGTAACAACTCCTCCAGGAGAGTTAATATAAAAAGTGATGTCGCTGTCAGGATCTTCTGCTTCCAGGAAAAGGAGCTGGGCAATAATAACGTTGGCGATATCATCAGTAACACCGGTACCCAGGAAAATAATTCTTTCTTTCAGAAGTCTTGAGTAGATATCATAAGCCCGTTCACCCCGTGGACTTTGTTCAACAACAACCGGTATCAAGTTCATGCATTTTCTCCTGTTGAGTCTGCAGTATCCGAACCAGCCTCAACTGGTACTTCTATAATCTCTGTCTTATCTCTTAAAAATCCCAGAACTTTTTCGTTTAACAGTTCATTCATAAAAGGGAGAAGATCGTCCCGGTTGCCAAAATATTTTCGAACTTCTTCAACCGGCATACCGTATTGGGTGGCTATTCTTTCAAATCCAGTTTTGATATCATCATCTCCCAGCTTAATTTCTTCTACTTCAGCTATTTTCTTGATGATAAAATCACCTTTCACCCTTTTTGCAGAAGCCTCTTTGTAGTCTTCAATCAATTTATCATAACTGATGCCGGCTGACTCAAGAGTTAAGTCCTGTTGTTTCAGCCTTTCTTCAAGCTGTTTTATCTGCTCATTGACTTCATAAGCAACGAGCTTGTCCGGCACTTCAAAATCATGCTTTTCAAGAATCTGCATCATGAGTTTATCAGTAAAGTCACCTTTTCTACTCTCTTCTTTTTCCTTGGTTATTTTTTCAGTAATATTTTTTTTCAAGGCATCTATGGAGTCAAATTCTCCAACATCCTTGGCAAACTCATCATCTAACTCAGCAAGAACTCTTTCTTTTATATCTTTGACTGAAATTTTGAACTCTACATCTTTTCCAGCAAGAACAGGATTAGGCACACTCGACGGGAAGGAAACGACTTTACTGGTTTCTTCGCCTTTTGTGAGGCCAATACAGGCTTCCTCAAATTCTTTGCCGTTTACTCCAGAGCCAATATCAACAGAGTAATCCTGACCCTGGATTTCTTTCATGGGTTCATTATTATGGAAACCCTGGAAGTCAATAACGACGACGTCATTGAGCTGAACGCCCCTGTCGTTGACACTTTTCAATGGAGCCATTTCCTTGCGTAATGACTCTAACGCCGCATCTGTTTCCTCATCAGTAACAGTTATCTCAGGAAGTTCAACTTTTACACCTTTGTACTCCCCAAGCTCAAACTCTGGTTTTACTGCAACTTCTGCAACATATTCAAAAGTCCCATTTTCAATATAAGTATGGCTTTTAATGTCGGGATGAACAACAACATTCAGTCCAGCCTTTTCAATGGCATCGAAATAAGTGTCCTGAACGAGTTTTTCTCCAATTTCTGCCTTAACCTGCTCGCCATGACTTTTTTCTAGTACCTTTAACGGTACTTTTCCCTTGCGAAATCCTTTTATGGAAACATCAGATTTAAGCTTACGGTATGCACTGTCGAGTCTTTTCGAAACTGTATCTGCCGGAACTACTACTGTTACTTTTTTAGTAAGCGCTCCTGCATCTTCAACACTAACTTCCATTGTTTTACCTTCCTTCTGTAAGGAAAAAGGAAATGTATACTCTTTATTCCTTTGACCTTGTTGTTAAATAGTATTCCGGATTAAAGTGGTGCGAGAGGGGGGAGTTGAACCCCCACACACTATGTGCGCTGGATCCTAAATCCAGTGCGTCTACCAGTTCCGCCACTCTCGCATTAACACATAAAAATAATCAACTTTATCCACAGAGTCAACCTCTGTTCAAATGTAATTGTTCACCAGAGGCTATAAACCCCGGTAAAACTCGAAGCTGTAGGAGTTTACCAGCGCCTTAGATTCGTTCGTTTGGGACTTCGAGCTATAGTTCCTCTATGTGAGAAGGCCAGGTAAGCGAGGAACGAGACTCCGAAACGGGCGAAGATGAGGTGCTGGTGAACTCTTACGAAAAAATAAAACGATATCAGCT
>JAUWDC010000266.1 GCA_030608985.1 Desulfobia sp.
GCATCAATAAATTTTTGTAACTTAGAAACGAGATTCAATAAGATCGATAAACTCGCACTGTAACTGTTCCTTTATGTTTCCTTGTTGTTGTGTTAGGTGAACACACTCCCCCGGCAACAACAAACGATATCAACATATGTAAGCCAATTTTCATTGACACATATACATTAATTGTTTGATGTAACTCCAGCACTATATTACGCTAATATAGATATGAAAAAAAATAAGGACACAGGTTGTTTTTCCAAAGATGCAAGCGCCCATGACGGCTATAATCCTCAAAAAACATGCCACATCGGAACGTGGGAGCAGCTCTTCAACGGCATCCAGGATCCTGTTCTGGTGGTCCGACCGGATGGGATTATTATTGAGGCCAATGATGCAACCCTGCAAGCAGCCCGAAAAACCAGAAATGAAGTTGTTGGTCAGGGAATATGCAAGATTGTTCATGGCGGCCGGTGGCCGCATATCAAATGTCCTTTGGAAGAATTTCTTAAAACCTGTACTCCAAAAGTGGAAGAAACTCGCCTCCCCGGGCTCTTTGGTGAATATTCCTTTACCATCTCACCTGTCAAAGAGATGGACGGCAAAATTGACAGAATTATGCTGATCGCCAGGGAACTCACACGTGATGAGATTCGAAAGGTGGATTCCATACGGACAGCCAAACTTGCGGCCATCGGAGAACTTGCTGCAGGCGTTGCCCATGAGGTCAACAATCCTGTTACTGGGATTATCAACTTTGCCCAGATTCTTCTGGATAATTACAAGTTTGATCCTGTCGGCATTAATATTGTGCAGAAGATTATAAAAGAGGGAAATCGAATAGCCTCTATTACCCATAATTTAATCTCTTTCGCACGGGCAGACAGTGGTGAGCGAAAACCCGTCAACCCTGTGGAGATTGTCAAGGAAAGTCTTGCACTTGTTCAGCATCAGCTGCAGAAGGACGGAATCATGGTAGTGACTGAATTTCCGAAAAACGACTCCTTCATAGTTGCTGATTTCAGACAATTGCAGCAAGTACTGTTGAATCTCATCAGTAACAGCCGCTATGCTTTAAATGCACGATACTCTGGTTTTGATTCCAGGAAAATTATTGAAATATCCTGTCTTGAGAAGCAGGTTGGTGGTCATCCTGTATACTGGATAATTGTGAAAGATTATGGAACCGGCCTGCCCCAGTCTATCCTGGAGCGTCTTTTTGAGCCTTTCTTTACCACTAAACCCTCTGGTGAAGGAACAGGGCTCGGGCTCAGTATCAGTTATGGAATCATAAAAGATCATGGTGGCGACCTGCACGTTAACTCTATCATGGAAAAATACACGGAAATGATCATTGAACTTCCAGCAGGAATCTAACTATGGAAAAAGATTTTTATTCTGCACAGATTCTCATTGTAGATGATGAGGAGTCCATCCGGCAGACCTTTGAAATATTCCTGACCGCCGAAGGCTATAAGTTTGTGAAAACCGTAGCGACTTTCGACGAGGCCATGGAGGCAATTGCACAAACAGCATACGATTTAATTATTAGCGATATCGTCCTAATAGGTCCATGTGGGACAGAACTCCTAAGGAAAATTAGAGAAGTAGGGGTCAAATGTCCGGTTGTGATGATCACAGGCTTTCCCCATCTTGAATCTGCTGCTGAGTCTGTCAGGCATGGTGCCTTTGATTATATATCGAAGCCCGTGAATAAAGAGACCCTTCTGCGTTTTACCAGACAGGCCCTTCAACACTGGTATTTGGAAAATAAAGCCAAGCGCCTGCAAAGGGAAAACGAAAAGTACCGCCGATACCTGGAAACAATTTTTCGTTCGGTCAGTGATGCGATTATTACTGTTGATGCCAACATGCAGATTGTTGAACTCAATGAAACAGCGGAACAATGGCTAATGGAGAAAGGCGCGGAAGACGTATCCGATCTCAATCAACTGCCTTCTGAATGTCTTGATGATGTTCGTAAGGTTTTCCAGCAAGGAACCGAGGTCAGAAAGCATCTGATAGAATGCCATACTTCTGATGGTACAACAAAGCTGATCAGCATAAACGCTTCTCCATTACGGGGGGAGGAAGAAGAATTTCAGGGTGTTGTGATCGTAGCCAGGGACATGACCATTGCCGAGCCTCTGGAGATTAACGAAAATCGCAACCGCTTCCATGGCTATGTGGGCTCAAGCCCTGCCATG
This sequence comes from Desulfobia sp., assembly GCA_030608985.1. Lineage (GTDB taxonomy): Bacteria > Desulfobacterota > Desulfobulbia > Desulfobulbales > SURF-16 > Desulfobia. The sequence continues at coordinate 2,193 of JAUWDC010000266.1, forward strand.
CAGGAGGTGTATAAGCTGATCGAAAATATTGGCAAGGTTGACACTGCCGTTCTTATCACTGGCGAATCGGGGACTGGAAAAGAATTGGCCGCAGAAGCACTCCACGCCGAGAGTTCACGGCGTGATAAGCCGCTTGTTAAGGTGGATTGTGTCTCTTTTACCGAGAGTCTGCTGGAAAGTGAGCTCTTTGGCCATCGAAAAGGGGCCTTTACCGGTGCAGACAGAGACAGAGCCGGCAAGTTGCTTCAAGCCGACGGTGGAACACTGTTTCTTGATGAAATTGGGGACATCTCAGCTCGGACGCAACTGCTTCTTTTGCGCTTCTTACAGGAAAAAACTTTTACCCCGGTGGGGCAGGATGAACCGATACAGGTCGATGTCCGAGTCATAGCCGCCACTAACGCCGACCTCCAGAAAATGGTAAGACAGGGGGAATTCAGGGAAGATCTCTATTACCGTCTTAAAGTCATTGAAGTCAGGCTTCCCCCTGTGCGAGAGAGGATCAATGGTATACCACTGCTTGCTAACCATTTTCTGGAACTTTTCCGTAAACAGCTTGGCAAAAAGATTGCTACAATCTCAGATCAGGCCCTGGAATGTATGGTTCATTATTCCTGGCCAGGGAATGTCCGAGAGTTGAGACACGTCATAGAAAGGGCCTGTGTCCTTTGTCATGATGCGGTGCTGCAATTAAAACATCTGCCGGAAGAACTACAGAGACCATCTGTCACGGAGGCTCCGTCAACATCCATTTCCCCACCTCCCATTCCTCACAGCACCGTAACAGAAGCGTTTCCAGCAACTCTTCAGTATCAGTCGGAAGATGAGAAGATTATTAATGCTCTCCGGCAAGCAAACGGTAACAGGGCAAAGGCTGCCAAACTCCTGGGAATAGCCCGTTCCACTCTCTATAGACAGATGGATCGCTATAATATAAAAGAGTTCTGAACCCTCCTTCCTTTATTCAAGTTAGTGGCTCTATATGAAACTCAGCTACATCTTTCTGGATCCCCGATAACTGCATTCGGGGATGACGAGTCATAAGTTATACCGTCATCCCGGCATGTTTTTAGCCGGGATCCAGGAAACATAGGCTGCT